>NZ_JAKFCQ010000144.1:0-12297 GCF_036676585.1 Robertmurraya sp. | reverse complement strand
AGAAGGATATCGGAATCATTCGCAAGAGCTCTCGCAAGCCCCACTCTTTGCTGCATTCCACCACTCAGTTGATCAGGATAGCTATTCTCGTACCCTTTTAACCCAACATCTTCAATTGCCTTTAGTGCCTTTTCCTCTCTAACGCCTTTCTCGACTCCTTGTACTTCCAGTCCGTAAGCGACATTTTCAAGTACATTGCGATGTGGAAACAAAGCAAACTTTTGAAACACCATTGATAGCTTTTTTCTCCTTGTTTGCATCAAGTCGTTTTTATTCATTTTTGTAATGTCTTGACCATCAATGAGAACTTCACCATCGGTCGGTTCAATCAAACGATTGATTAAGCGAATCAATGTCGACTTCCCACTACCTGAAAGTCCCATAAGAACGAAGAATTCTCCTGGCTTCACTTCAAAGGAAGCATTGTTGACACCGACGGTCATGCCTGTTTCTCTTAAAATTTGTTCCTTGGTCTGCCCTTGTTGTAAGCGCTTAACTCCTTCTTTTGGATTTGAGCCAAACACCTTTGTGAGATTTTTCACATGAATTTTATTCATTTTATAACCCCTTTTTGTATATCTATTTATTTGATAGATTGATAGATTGGTAAGATGTGTATTGTATATAAGAGGAAAAACGAAGAGAGTGAGTAGTTTAAAGTTTTCCTGCCCTTTTATTGTAGCTTGATTGTCATGTGTTTAACAAAGCCGAAATTTCTGTATATTCCGTAGAAATTGTTCGTAAAGTTTTAACTGTACAAATTAGACAGTGGAATGGTTAAAATTCCTCCCGAATGCTCCATAATCCTCCAAAATAATAGGTTTCTACTTTTAAATTCAATATGATAATCTATAGATAGAAAGCTCAGGGAAGTGAAAATATCTTGAATGAACAAGACAAACTATTGAAGGCAAGAGATCGTTTTATTGATTCAATGGCTAAAAATATGAGTCTATATGGAATTACCCATTCGGTAGGAAGACTATATGGATTGTTATATTTTAGTGAAAAGCCAATGACTCTTGATGAAATGAAAGACGAGCTTGGAATGAGCAAAACGAGTATGAGCACAGCTGTCAGACAGCTTCAAGAACTAAATATGGTAGAAAAAGTGTGGAAGAAAGGTGAAAGAAAAGATTTATACCAAGCCGCAGACGACTGGTACGAATCCTTCTCTGCCTTGTTTACCACAAGCTGGCGAACAGGGATCTCCCTTAACATCTCTACTATTAATAAATCACTGAGAGAGCTCCGTGCTCTTCTTGAAAATCCAGAAACAAGTGACGAAGTAAAGGCTTCTGCAGCGTTAGATATTGAAAAATATCAATATGCACTAGATTACTATGACTGGCTTAACCGTTTTGTTGACAGCCTCGAATCAAAGGAAATATTTAATCATATTCCAAAAAAGGAGTAGTGGATGTCTAACCATCCGCTGCTTCTTTTTTGTTTTAATGAAATACCCAGGTTGGGGGAAGCCCAAACCTGTTTTTTTCATTTTTTAGGCTGGTCTATTTGACCGGTGGATGATTTTTGGGGTTGATGCGGGCAATTAGAGAGGTTCTATTTGACCCGTGTTTGGCCTTTTGGTTTGCTGCGGGTAATTAGAGCTCCCCTATCTTACCGGTTACCTGCTTATTCTTCTCTTACGGGCAAATAGAAGTCCTCATTTACCATTCAGCTACTTCCCCCTCTCCTACAGGCACTGACAGCCCCAGCCAAGCAAAATAAAAATGTCTCCTCCCTACAAAACTGCTAAAATATAATTAGAAGAGTAATAAGATAAGGGGTCTTGCGCAATGTTTGAATTATTGCTCACGATGGTTGAACGGTTGGGGATTATTGTCACGATTGCTTTCGTGTTGACACGGTTTCCTTTTTTCCGGGACATGATCTATCAAGAACAGCTTGATCGAAAACAGCAATATACGGCCATCCTATTTTTTGGCTTCTTTGGCATTATTGGAACTTATTCTGGATTAACATTAAGCACGGAAAGCTTACACTTTAGCTCGTGGACAGCGGGTTTGAACCAAGATGAAGCGATTGCGAACTCTCGTGTCGTAGGCGTAGTGATTGCCGGACTGCTTGGAGGTTATAAAGTAGGCATTGGGGCAGGAATCATTGCTGGTCTACACCGGTTCACGCTCGGGGGCTTTACCGGCATCTCTTGTGGGCTAGCCGCCATCATCGCTGGAGTTCTCGCTGGTCTGTTTCATCGCAAAAATAAACATGTTCGATTACAATCTGCATTTTTTATCGGTGCCCTGGCAGAATCCGTTCAAATGCTCATTATTTTACTGATTTCTCGCCCGTTTGAAAAAGCATGGACACTTGTAGAAATTATCGGTGTTCCTATGATTCTTGCAAACGGAATTGGAAGCGCACTCTTTTTGCTAATCATCAAAAGTGTGATTAACGAAGAAGAGCGAACGGGTGCGATTCAAGCACAAAAAACGCTTCGTATTGCTGAAAAAACGCTTAGCCATTTACGTCATGGACTTTCCCAGGATTCGGCAAAAGCAGTTTGTCATATTCTCCATAACGAAATCCGTACAAGTGCTGTCTCTATGACCAATACGAAGGAAATTCTTGCGCATGTGGGGCTTGGTTATGACCACCATCAAGTCGGGAGCCCTATACAAACGCAAATTACTCAGTCTGCTATCCAAAAAGGCGAAACGATTGTTGCTGATAAAAATGCCATCCATTGCCGTGAAAAGAGTTGCCCTCTTGGTGCTGTAGTTGTTGCGCCATTACGACAAAGAGGAGAAACAATCGGAACGTTAAAATTTTACTTTCGTTCTGAAAAAGAAATCACTCCTGTAATTATGGAGCTTGTGTCAGGATTAAGTTCATTATTAAGTAACCAGCTCGAAATCGCTGATGTTGACCGTGCTTATCAGCTTGCAAAAGAAGCGGAGATTAAAGCATTGCAGGCACAAATTAGTCCGCATTTTTTATTTAATACACTGAACACGATTCTGTCGCTCATTCGTCTGGACCCTATGAAGGCACGCAAGCTACTCGTTTCATTGTCGCATTTTTTACGCCAAAACTTGTCCGTTACCACTCAAAGCTTAACTACGCTCGAGCAGGAACTGAAGCATGTGAAAGCTTACTTAGCCATTGAGGAGGCAAGATTCGCCAATAAATTATCGGTCACCTATGATATAGACGAAAACACACTGTTACAAAATATCCCTCCGCTTACGCTTCAACCCATTGTTGAAAATGCGATTAAGCATGGATTTAAAGATAAAGAAAAGAATTGTTTCATCCATATTTCTACTAAAAAAGCACCAACACATATACTTGTCACCATCGAAGATAATGGCGAAGGAATTCCTCCTGAGAGAATGCAGCAATTATTAGCGCAACCCATTTCATCTGAAATAGGAAGCGGAGTCGCGCTATACAATGTAAATCGCCGCCTATCATTTGTATTTGGTGAAAAAACTACCCTTCAAATCAACAGCACATTACAACAAGGTACGAGCATACAGTTTTCGATACCAATTGGGGAGGTGAACGAAGATGGATCCATTCATTAAAGTGATGGTGGTGGACGACGAACCGTACAGTCGCGAAGAATTAAAGCATCTGCTGCAGTCCTTTTCAACGATTCAAGTGGTTGGAGAAGCAGAATCTGGTGAAGCGGCCCTTATGAAGGTATTACAGCTTCAGCCGGATGTCATCTTTTTAGACGTGGAAATGCCTCGAATGAACGGAATGGAATTGGCAAAGGCACTTAAAGAGTTTAAAAAACCTCCTTATATTGTGTTTGCAACCGCGTATCCTGAGTTTGCTGCGGAAGCCTTTCGATATGATGCCTTGGATTATTTGTTGAAGCCTTTTGATGAAGAGCAGCTACACGAAACCATCCGAAGATTAGAAAAAAAGCTTGCGCCGATAAAAGAGCAAAGCAAAACCTCCGGAAAGCTTGCGATTGAAGCAGACGGCGAGATTTTATTTATTGATCCAAAGGAAGTTTACTATATTGTGAGAGATGAAAAGAGTACGAAGCTGGTTACGGAGGATCATGAGCTCATTACAAAGCTCCCTCTTAAAGAGTTTGAATCAAGGCTCGTTCCCTTTGGATTTTTCCGTATTCATAAAAGCTTTCTTGTGAATTTAACCTATGTTAAACGGCTAACTCCATGGTTTAACGGTGCTTACCAGCTAGAACTTGAAGGAAAAAAGGAGCTTCTATCAGTAAGTAGAAACTACGTCAAAGCACTAAGAGCAAGACTCGAAATCTAATTATCTACTTATTATGCAGGTTAATTCAGGTTAACGACATGATAACATTGGAAAACTGCTTTTCAATCCAAAATCCCCCTTTCAAGCTTTCTTGTCTTTTATAATTATTTTTGAAAACGCATTCATTAATATTATAAGGGGGAATTAGTTTGTATACCTTTTTAGCAGGAATTGCCCTACTCATCGTTGGTTATTTTACTTATGGAAAATTCGTTGAAAAAATCTTTGGGGTGAAGGCGGATCGTGCGACACCCGCGTATGTGAATAGCGACGGCATCGACTATGTGCCAATGAGCACACCAAAGAACTCCCTTATTCAGCTTTTAAATATTGCTGGTACTGGGCCTGTCTTCGGGCCGATATTAGGAGCTCTTTACGGACCAGTTGCCTTCATTTGGATTGTCATTGGCTGTATTTTTGCAGGTGCTGTTCATGACTATTTAACCGGTATGATTTCTATCCGAAACAAAGGAGCTCATCTACCTGAGCTAGCGAGCCGGTTCCTAGGAAAAGTGATGAAGCACGTTGTGAATGGCTTTGCTGTTCTTCTTCTTTTATTAGTTGGAACCGTATTTGTCACCACTCCAGCTAGCTTATTGCATGTGGTGATGGACGGAAAAATTGCCTTATCACTTATCATCGTTGCTATTTTTGTGTATTATGTTTTAGCTACTTTGCTTCCAGTGGACAAATTAATTGGACGTTTGTATCCATATTTCGGAGCTCTTTTACTAATCAGTGCGCTAGGTGTTGGAGTCATGTTGGTGGTCACAGGTGCACCCATTCCTGAACTATCATTAACAAACTTCCACCCAGATAATCTACCAGTTTTACCATTGTTATTCTTTACGATTTCTTGTGGAGCTCTTTCTGGGTTCCATGCCACTCAAACGCCAATCATCTCTCGTACCACTCAAAATGAGAAACAAGGCCGTAAAATTTTCTATGGCATGATGATTACAGAAGGTGTCATCGCTATGATTTGGGCGGCTGCTGCCATGAGCGTATTTGATGGTGGTTATGCAGGATTACAAGAAGTTCTAGCTGCTGGAGGACCTGGAGCCGTTGTTAGCCAAGCGTCTACCGCTCTACTTGGTGCAATCGGTGGTACATTAGCGATCCTTGGTGTAGTCGTTCTTCCGATCACATCTGGTGATACAGCTTTCCGAAGTGCACGTATGATTATCGCTGAATATATCAATGTGGCTCAAAAGAAACTGAGCAACCGTTTGTGGATTGCTGTTCCATTATTTGCTGTATCCGCAGTATTGACTCAAATGGACTTTAACTTATTATGGAGATACTTCAGCTGGGCTAACCAGTCCACGGCTGTGATTGCCTTATTTGTTGCTGCCATGTACCTTTACATCGCGAAAAAGAATTACTATATTGCACTCGTGCCAGGAACATTTATGCTTGTAATGGTTATCACGTATATATTAAATGCACAAATTGGCTTCGGACTTTCTATGAATACTTCATGGATTGGTGGATTTATCGGAACAGCCGTCTTAGTCGTCATGTTCTTCCGAGCTGCGAAAAAAGCACGTGCAAACAATCTACCACTTGAAGAAGACATTTCGAATTGGAATCGAGTGGCGTAAAAGTTGAAGCTGACTCTATGTGAGTCAGCTTTTTTATGGGGTAATTGTTGTTATTTAAAATTTTCATAGATGGAGAACATCGGTAACATCGCTGCCATTACGATTAAGCCTACAATACTTCCCAACACAGCAATCATAAGAGGCTCTAAGATGGCACTCAAACGAGTAGACATTTCCTCCACATCGTCCTCATAAAACTCGGCAATTTTTTCAAACATTGTATCAAGCTGACCAGTTTCTTCCCCGATTCGCACCATATGCGTAGTAATCTTAGGGAATACCCAGCTGTTCGCCAACGGAGTGGATAAGCTTTCCCCTCTTCTTAATGAATTCTTTGAGTCCTCCAGCACCTTCGCGACGACTGAATTCCCCGCCACCTCTGCACTCATCGTTAATGTTTGCAGAACGGGAACCGAGCTGGCAAACAGAGAAGCCATTGTTCTTGATACACGTGCTAAAGTGGTTTTCTGCAACAATGTCCCAAAGATTGGCGTTCGTAAAGCGATTAAATCAAGCATATATCGTCCCTTTGGATTCCGCTTGGTGGCAATAAATCCTACTACTAGTAAGATGACAACGGATAAGGCGATATACCATTGATGAATCAAGAAGTCAGACGCTGCCATAACGATTTTCGTCGGAACAGGAATTTCTCCACCTACTGATAGTAAGTTGTTTAAAAGACTCGGAAGAACCTTTGTTAAAAGAATCACGACAACGATGACCGCAACAATGGAAACAGCAATTGGGTACACCATCGCTGACTTTACCTTTTCCTTTACCTTACGATCTTTTTCATAAAAAATGGCTAACCGGTTCATCACATTTTCTAAGTCCCCACTCGTTTCCCCGGCAAGAATCATATTTACAAAAATACGGTCAAAGATTTTCGGAAACTGTGAGCATGATTTTGACAAGGATGTCCCGGAACGAACATCTTGATAAATCGTCTTTAACGCTTGTTGAAACGGCTTTGAAGACACTTGCTCGGACAAAAGATTAATCGCATCGACAATCGGCGTCCCTGCATTCAGCAAGGTAGCTAACTGACGACAAAAAATAACGAAGTCCTGATTCTTTACAGGTGCTCCAATAATAATATTAAGATCCTTATTTAAAATCGACTCTTTTATTTCCTTTAGCTCGGCAATATATAAACCTCTTCGTTCAAGTTCCTCTGCTGCCGCTACCTGATTGGCAGCCATGAGCTTTCCTTTTTGCTCTTTGCCGGTAAGGGAGTCAATTCCCTTGTATTTAAATTGCATGATTTCACCGCCTATAGCGCGTAATGTCCATGATTACTGATGGGCATCCCAATTCGGAATAAACTCATCAGCCGTTTGTTTGGTAATAATCCCACTTTGAACAAGCTCTCTAACTGACATATTCATCGTTTGCATACCAAGAGCCTTATTTGTTTCCAAAATGGATTGTATCTGGTGAATTTTATTGGAACGAATCAAATTTGCAACGGCATGATTATTCACTAAAATCTCCATAGCTGCTCTTCTTCCGTCATCTTTGGCAACAGGTAATAATCGTTGGGAAACGACCCCTACTAACGTCCCTGCAAGCTGGGTACGAATTTGCTGTTGCTGCTCGGCTGGAAATACATCGATGATTCGGTCAACCGTTTGTGCAGCGCCTGACGTATGAAGAGTAGCAAGAACCAGATGCCCTGTTTCAGCAGCTGTAATCGCTGTTCGAATCGTATCAAGATCTCGCATCTCTCCCACAAGAATCACATCGGGGTCCTGCCTTAGTGCCGCTCGTAAACCGATAGCAAAGGAATCGGAGTCCAATCCAATCTCTCGCTGATTCACGATGCTTTTTTTATGCTTATGCAAGTATTCGATTGGGTCTTCTAGCGTTAAAATATGCTTGCTCATATTTTCATTTATAAAATCAACAATGGAAGCAAGCGTCGTGGATTTTCCACTTCCCGTTGGTCCTGTAACGATTAATAATCCTTGTGTCTTCTGAGCAAAAACCTTGATGATCTCTGGGAGATGAAGGTCGAGAAAATTTGGTACATTACTATTGATCACACGACATACGATTCCCACAGAGCCTCTCTGTCTAAAAACATTCACACGAAAACGGCAGATTCCTGGTAAAGCATAGGAAAAATCAACCTCACCTTTTTGGTCAAAATGTTCCTGCAACTCTGGAGTCATAAGCTCCCTTGCCATTTCCTCTGTTTCGTTAGGAGTGAGCGCTTGGCTTCCTACCTTTTTTAACTTCCCATTGATTCTTACAATGGGGGTAACAGCCGTCGTAATGTGTAAATCCGATGCCCCATTTTGAAACGCAAATAATAATAGTTTTTGAATCATCGTGCTTTTCCCCCGTTATTCTACCGTTACGCGATAAACCTCTTCTAAAGTAGTTAATCCTTGTGCTGCTTTTTGCAATCCATCCTCAAACATCGATACAAAACCTTTTGTGTTTACGTACTTACGATAAGCGGAGTCCTGCATCTTTTGTGTAATCATATTTCGTAGCTCATCATCAATGAGGAGCGTCTCATGAATGGCCATACGTCCGCGATAGCCAGAATTATTACAAACCGAGCAGCCTGTCCCTTTTTTCAACTGGCTTGTATCCATTCCTCTAGATTGAAATTGCTCTCTTTCTTCATGTGTTGGCACATACGGACTCGCGCAGTTTTTGCATATTTTCCGAACCAATCGCTGCGCAACAACCCCCGTCACTGCCGATGACACTAGGAAGGGCTCAATACCCATATCCATCAGACGGCTGACCGCTGAAACTGAGTCATTCGTGTGCAGCGTACTTAATACAAGGTGACCAGTAAGGGCTGATCGTAAAGCAATTTCTGCTGTTTCTGTATCACGAATCTCACCAAGCATGATAATATCCGGGTCCTGTCTGAGGATGGAACGTAGACCAGCTGCAAACGTCATACCGATATTCGCTTTAACCTGAACCTGATTAATTCCACGAATCTGATATTCAACCGGATCCTCAACCGTAATGATATTCACTTCATCGGTATTCAGCTTTTGTAACGCGGTGTATAGGGTTGTCGATTTCCCTGACCCTGTTGGACCTGTAACGAGAATAATTCCGTATGCATTGCTAATCATTTTTCGGAAATTCGCTTCGTTTCTCTCTGAAAAACCAAGCTTTTCAATTCCGAGTACCACGTTTCCTGTATCCAACAAACGCATAACAACCTTTTCCCCAAAAACGGTTGGAAGAATCGATACACGAAGGTCAATATTTCTCATATCAATATCCATTTTAAAACGCCCATCTTGTGGAAGACGCTTTTCAGCGATGTTCAGCTTGGACATAATCTTGATTCTTGAGACAAGTACATTATTCATATTTTTCGGGAGGGTTCGCTCTGTTCGCAGGACTCCGTCCACACGAAGACGAATAAGCGTTTCGTGTTCATGCGGGTCAATGTGAATATCACTTGCCCCGACTTGAAGCGCCTGGCTTAAAAGCTGATTCACCATTTTTGCGACTGGAGAATCATCTGACTGCTGTGCTTCTAAAAAGCCTTCATCTTCCTCGTTTAACGGCATATCCTCAAGCATTTTATCAATCGATTTTTGCATACCATAATAACGATTTAACGCTACCTGAATTTCATGCCTTTTTGCTATCGCTGGCTCAATACGGAAGCCGGTGCTCAAACGAAGATCATCAATCGCGAAATAATCGAGTGGGTCCACCATCGCCACAAGCAATTTATCATTTGTCTTTTTAAGCGGAAGCAACTGGTACTTTCTCGCTAATTCTTCATCTATAATATTAATGAGCTTTCGATCAATCTCAAGCTCATACAAATTCACCTTTTTAATGCCGAGCTGGAATTCCAGCACTTGAATAATCGTGTCTTCATCCACGATATTCATCGCAACTAATTGATCACCGAGACGCAAACCAGAACTTTTTTGCTGAAGCAGGGCATCCATTAATTGCTCTTCTGTAATTACATTCGTTTCAATAAGCAAATCGCCTATACGCTTTCGCTTAAGTGCCATTCTGTTGCTCTCCTTTTCCTTATTTATTCGAAAACCGCTTGAAAAGCTTCACAATAAAACACTCGTGCAGAAACACTAGCATCCATGTTTCCCTTTTCAGTATTGAGGGAGTATGTGACATTCTCTATGTGAAAAACTCTCGGCATCTTTTCAAGCTTATCCACGAACTCATTGATGTCTTCTTCATTGCCATTCAAGGAGATTTGTACATCGTTGAAAGAAACCGTAAACTCCTTGACTTCACTTACTCTTTCTTCAAGAAGCTTGTAAATAGATTCTGGGAATAAACTACTCCACTGATCCTGTTCTACCGTTCCTTCTGTAGAAGTTGCTGCTTCTGCTTGAGCTTCTTCTTCCGATTCGGTTTGGAAAGAGATATTAGAAACCGAAGTTCCAGTTTCCCCTTCTGTTTTTTCAATATCTTTGATTACCTGCTCTATATTCGGACGTCCAGGAATTCCTTGAAATAACTCCTGCTTCTCCGCTTCGGTCATTGTCTGTGGCTCTAATGATTGGAGCACCTTTTCATAGCTGCTAGTATCAGCTTCAATTTTTTGTAGATTTGCTGCCTTTTCTGCTTTTTCCGCAGCAAGTGGTCGTAAGATAGCGAAGTAGAAGATTCCACTAAATGCAACCAGTATCGCGATCGCAATAATTAGTATCTTTTCTTTTAGCAAACTTTCTAATTTCATTGCTGCTCACCTTCTAACGTCACAACTGTCGCCTCAAAATATGCTTCGTACAAATTTTTCTCTGTATTTAGACTAATACTAGTCACCTTTGCTTCTGTCACAAAGTCAGCCTGTAACAACTGCTGAAGATAGGTTGCTGCTGCATCTTTCGTTGGGAATAAAACCGTCATGGACAGTGCACCCGTATTTTCAAACGTATAATTAGAGACAGAACCACCTTCGGGGAGAAGTTTGTATAGATCTTCTTTTAAGGTAATTGGGTTTTTATAAATTCCATTTAAAAATCCATGAATTTTATTATATTTATCTACAAAATTATATTCTGTCACACCCGTTCTGCGGCTCGTAATCTCCGCTAACACCGTATCTCTCGCTTCTGTACTCGTTGCAATTTTCTCGTCTAGCTCGTGGACCGAACTTTTTCCCGTAATAAATAAAATAATGAGTAATGCGGAGATCACAAGAAACAAGCCTGCTGCGCCAAGTAAATACGGCAATCTATTTAGCCTGTTTCTCCTCTCCTGTGGCAATAAATCTATGTTAATGTTCACTACGATCTCTCCTAACTACCACCATTACTTTTTCCACTTCTTCTTTACGGATTCATTTCCTTTAAGAGCTAGTCCAATCGCAACGCTTGTTGAGTTCAGAAGGTCTTTTTTAGGGAAATTCTCCGAAACAATCTTTGAAAAATCAAGATCTACTACTTCTACTTCAAGCCTGTCTGATAATACAGAAACGAACTGGCAAGCATTTTTCCCCGTAACGATGACTCGTTTAAAATTGCTATTTCCCTTGCTTAAAGAAAAACGAAAGAAGTTCTGTGCTTTCTCTATTTCAGTAACAACATCGTTAATATAAGTCTCTTCGTAAATGGCTGTCTCCTCAACTGACACAGCCGCCTCTACTAAACTCTCAACAAAACCATCAAATGGCAAGACATCACTTGCTGAAAACAAATCTTCCTGTTCCGTCTCCATTGCTCCCACTGTCATTGTTCTTGAAAAGGCAATGGTTTCATTAGCAAAAATATGAATATCAATGGATTCCTTAGATAAATCAACAACCATCTCGGTTTCACGTAGCCATTCTGGGTTTGTATGTGAAATCAATCGCTGTAATGCTGTCCCGCGAATCTCCGCGCTTAATGGCTTCAATCCTGCTTGAATACTGACTTCTAAAATGTCCTCAGATAACGGTAAAGACGTCGCAAAAAACAGAATATCCGCTTTATCGGTTTCCTTCTCTCTTAACTCAGAAGCAAACTCCACAGCCGTCAATTTTTCGATATCCAACTGCTCGTCGGGCTCCGCCTTAATTGTCCCGATCTTCACAAAATCATAAATAGACTTTTCAAAAGGGAGATGAATACTTTCTCCGACCTGGTATTGAAGAAGCTTCGCAAGCGCTTCTTCCTTTAAATCAGGAAGCGAGGTTATTCTCCTCACAATAATGTTTTGTGTTGGAAAGGCCAGATGAACATGCTTGTCCAACACCTTCTCCTTCAACAAGTCGGCTATACTCTTTATATCGGCTATTCTTGAATTTTCTATTATAGAAATCTTTGTATCTATCACATCTATATCGAATAAAACAGGTTTGTTGTTTTGGATTTGTACCTTCGCAGTTGTGATATACTGATCGCGAAAGTCTATGCCAGAGAATGTATCGTTTTTCTTGAAATTGAACATGTTGCACCTTCTTTCTGTTGTTGAATTA
>NZ_JAKFCQ010000143.1:0-1843 GCF_036676585.1 Robertmurraya sp. | reverse complement strand
CCTTTAGAGGGGTTTACTATGTCTTGAACGAAGCCCTACTGCTTCGATGGACACAAATTGATTAAAGAAAATGTCAGGAATTATTGGAAAAAAAGTAGGAATGACCAGCATATTCGATGCTGACGGGAAAAACATCCCGTGTACAGTGATCGAAGCTGGCCCATGCGTAGTTACTCAACTACGTACCGTCGATACAGACGGCTACAGCGCGGTTCAGTTAGCTTTCGACGACAAGAAAGAGAAAAACACGACAGGATCATTAAAAGGACATTTCGCAAAAGCTAAAACTACACCTAAGCGTAAGCTGGTTGAGTTTAAAACTTTTGAAGACGAGAAGTCATTAGGTGATGTAGTTAGTGTTGAGATCTTCGCCGAAGGCGATTTTGTCGATGTAGTTGGTACCTCAAAAGGTAAAGGATTTCAGGGTGTTGTAAAACGTCATGGATTTGGTGGTGTGGGTGGTCAAACTCACGGTCAGCACAACCGTTTAAGAGCTCCGGGTTCACTCGGTGCATCTTCATGGCCTTCACGTGTATTCAAAGGAATGCGCATGGCTGGTCGTATGGGTGGTGACCGCGTAAAGATTCAAAACCTTCAGGTATTGAAAGTTTATGCAGATCAAAACTTATTAGTAGTTAGCGGTTCAATTCCGGGAGCTAAGGGTTCATATGTAATCGTTGATAAATAAGAACATGGAAGTTAAGGTTATTAATATATCAGGTAAAGAAACAGGTGCCAAGGTGCAGCTTCCTGATGCGATCTTCGCAGTAGAGCCCAACGATCATGCGATCTATTTGGACGTGAAGCAGTACTTAGCAAATCAACGCCAGGGAACGCACAAGTCTAAGCAACGTAATGAGATCGCAGGATCTACCAAAAAATTATACAAACAAAAAGGTACAGGTGGTGCCCGTGCAGGATCTATCAAATCTCCATTGTTCAATGGTGGTGGTCGTGTATTCGGTCCGCAGCCCCGCGACTATAGTTTCAAGCTGAATAAAAAGCTGAAATCATTAGCCCGTAAGTCTGCCCTTACATATAAAGCAAAAGATAACAACATTGTTGTTTTGGAAGCGTTCACTTTTGATTCTATCAAAACTTCGAACTATGCCAAGATCGTTGCCGATTTGAAATTAACTGATGTTAAATCATTATTGGTACTTCCGGCAGCAAATAATAATGTTTATTTATCAAGCAGGAATTTAAAGAAAGCAAAAGTGGTTACTGCCGCTGAGTTGAATACATTCGATGTATTGAACGCAGGAACTTTATTGCTGACTACAGAAACTGTTAAAACATTGGAGGAAGCGTTCGCTAAGTAAGATGGAAATTTTAAAGAAACCAATTTTAACTGAAAAGGCTTCAGCATTAACTGAAAAGTTAAACCGCTTTAGTTTCAAAGTTGATCACAGAGCCAACAAATTGGAGATCAAAAGTGCGATCGAATCAATGTACGGCGTGAACATACTGGCTGTAAACACCGCAGTAGTGTATGGTAAAACAAAATCGCGTAACACTAAAGCTGGTGTTGTAACCGGAAATGCTCCGAAATACAAGAAGGCAATCGTTACGCTAAAAGATGGTGAAACTATTGACTTTTACAGCAATATTTAATTAAGACATGGCAGTAAGAAGATTTAAACCGGTTACCCCGGGTACTCGTTTCAGAGTAGGAGGAGTTTTCTCTGATGTGACTACTAACGTTCCAGAAAAATCGTTAGTTACCAGCATCAAGAAGTCCGGCGGTAGAAATAATTCCGGTAAAATGACTATGCGTTATCTCGGTGGGGGACATAAAAAGTCATACCGATTGATTGATTTTAAACGCGATAAAAACGATATC
>NZ_JAKFCQ010000142.1:0-9734 GCF_036676585.1 Robertmurraya sp. | reverse complement strand
TTCCGTAAGAAGGATTCCTTCCTTGTATTTCTCAGCAACTAGCCCCAATACCACTTCAGCAGCTTTATCAGAACATTCATCTAGAACAGATTTCTGCCATTTAGCGTAGAATGTTCCGGGACCAACTATTACATTGCTGTGTTCTTTTACAGGATTGATTGTACAGCCTGTGAGAAAGCTTGTAAAGACAAGAATACTTAATACAGAAGATTTCATTTTCCTCCTACCTTGAGCTAGAAAGCTCTATTAGTGTAGGACAACATTAGTGTTTTATTTAGACTTGGATCATTCCAGTTAAAATCATCTTCTACATTTAGAATAATAACCTTAACACCAACATCAGAAATTTCATCTTTCTCCTCTTGATCCAGGCTATCAAAGTTTTCTTTGTTTACAAATACGATTTCGTCTGCCCACCAGATCAGTGCTTGAGAGATTGGAATCAGGGCGTATTCCTTGTCACATCCCACCGCACGAGTATTAAAGCCAAATTCTTTGTGCAAAACGTTGGCTAGGCTTGGGGACCGCAAGAGTCCAGCAGAACAGCAGCACAATACTTTCTTAGCTGTTGTCTGAAACTTGTTTCCTACGTTTGCAAGTTGGTTACGTTTTCCTTTAATCATTTTCTTCTCCTTTCAAGCTTTCGATATAGTCCAATACTTCTTTAGTTTGTTGTACAGCGTATTCTATCAACCCGTTGTCTTCAAGTCCGCATGCCTTAGAAATACGTTTACACCGCTTATCACATTTCTGCAAATCTTTCATCAGCAGATTGAGATTCTTTTCTAGTTGTACTTTGTTCAATTTCTTTTAGCTCCTTTGCTTTCTCAATAATTTTAAGTTGTTCTTCGTTAGCCTTTTGCATTACTTCCAAATAAACTTCTCTTTTCTCTTCATCTGTAGCGT
This sequence comes from Robertmurraya sp., assembly GCF_036676585.1. NCBI lineage: Bacteria > Bacillati > Bacillota > Bacilli > Caryophanales > Bacillaceae > Robertmurraya > Robertmurraya sp. Next base: position 8,828 of record NZ_JAKFCQ010000142.1, on the reverse strand, counting down.
TCCTGAAGAAATCAGATAATCCTTCAAACTTTCTCATTTTGGTTTCCTAAGTTTACAAGAAAGCCCTCGATCAATCAAGACCAAGGGCTAGAATTATTCAAACAAATTTTCAAAATTCTCTTCATAGTAGTCTTTCAGGCACTCATCAATTTCAGATGACGACCAACCACGAGCAAATACTACTTCAGTGTATTTCCCTTTCTCTGCATGAAACTTAGGATTGAACTCAACCCCGTACATCCAGCTTCCGTCAATGAATAGATATACTATAGCTCTGTCCACGGAATCACCCAAGATACTTGTTATTGAGGAATAATTTTGAGTAACTCTCAATCACAAACTGCACCCGGTGATCTTGTACAAGGATTTGATGGGTCTTTTTGCAATATTGAAGCTTGATACTACGCAGTGGTCGTGCTGCTTTAGCCTTAGCAACTGTATAGTCATCAAAGCTCCATAGGCTAAGTTTACTTGGTGGTTTACCAAATACACACTTAATGGAGTTCCCATTGTAAAGTTCTACACATTTCTTGAATGACAATACCTCACGCCCACGATTCTTACGATTACCACTTTCATATGTGACATGCCCATTAGCCCAATTAATACGTTGGTATTTGAGGGCATGCATGAATTCGTCAAGCGAGAAGAGTTGTAATTTTTTAGTGTCGAGGATTTCTTCAGAATCCCACTTCGAAGATTTACTGTGCATTTTGTTCTCCTTTAGATTTTAATTACTTCTACATTATTTGCACGAAGATATTCTAGTCCTTCTGTGCTACGGTATTCATTACGATAGTAGACGGTAGTGACTCCGCTGTCAATGATATCAATAGCACAAAATTTACAGCAGGCATGAGTACAGAATAAAACCGAACCAATAGCGCTCTCATTACTTTTAGTCAGGCCCATGAGGGCAGATTTTTCTGCATGCCGCGTCTCTGGTAGGGTTTTACCAAACTCATCCTCCAAAGGACCATGCAGAAATTCCGGTAAAGCATTATAACCACAAGAAATGATCCTGTTGTTCTTAACAATTACGGAGCCAACAGAGAGTCTGGTGGAAACTGAGCATCTAGCAAAAGCTTCCGCACACTCCATATATGCTTGGATGTGTTTATCTTTCATTCCGACTCTCCTTACCTGTAGGAAAGCAATATTTGGTCCTTGAAAATCCAAATAGCTCCACTTCTGCTTTCTCTATGGCCTCACAAGCATCTTCAAAGTTTATGAACTGACCGATCCACTTTTCTTTACCATCTTTCATCAACTTAGCAACCCAACGATTTCTAGACTCATACCAGTATACACCTGTCCGACCACTAGTGTTAAGTTTTAATTTACGCCTATTGAACATCTGGATGCTACCAGAAGCCCATACACAATTCTCTGGTGTATAGTTGCCATTTACATCCTTTCTCTCAATTGAGAAACCTTTAGGTTTTACTCCCATATCCTCTTTGAAATTTAAGAATCCATCTACCCCAAGCCATCTATCACAGACAGTAACACCTCTAGCCCCATAATTCTCATAAATCAAAGCATTTGAATCATAGCACCTTGCCAACATTGCATGATAGTTCTTATATAACGTAGTTTTAGACTCCCCATGAGTTTTATTAGTTGAAGATGCTGCCTCCCTTTGAAGACACCCACAGCTCTGGGTATTTCCTCCTATAATGCTATCAACCCTAGTAATAAAATCTACTACCCCACAGGAACAAGAGGCGACAACACACCGATAATTTCCAATAATATGTTCACCCTTGGTAATCGTCAATCTTGAGTATACTTCTCCTACTTTGATTTCATCTCGTGCAAGTGGTCGCTGAATATTCTTGCAGCCACAAGAGATATTAGGATTAATTCTCAAGTTTTGACTGCCAACCTCTGTAATTTTCCCACAAACACACTGGCACTTCCAGACTACTGTTGTTTGTCCTTTTGGTGTTACTCTATTGGGAAGTCTTTCGATTACTGTCAAATGACCGTAAGTGCCTCCGGATAAATCTATAAATTTTGCCACCACTTCTCCCCTACTTCTTCCTCGTTGCAGTTCCAGTACAGGACAAATTTCCACTTTCACTTTTAGGTTTTGTACTTATCATTTTTGTTGCGGTGACTTTATATTTCCCTCTAGGTGGGTAGTTAGTGTCTACCCAGTCTTGAGCTTCCTGTCTACTACTTGTGCTTATGAAAATATAGTCTCCGATGGCATTCTGTATCATCCACAATCCCGGAGGGGTGAACTCGTAGTCAGTGTAAGTTTTATAGTCAACTGTTGTGATTTTCAATTCTTTAGCTTTCTTCTCAGTCATTGTATATCATCCCAGCCGTCATAGTTATCGTAGTCAGTGTTTGGTTCTATTACAGGTTCATCTGTCCACAGTATTTCAATATCTTCAATGTCTGCGTAATAATTATCTAAGTCTTCATCTAACCAACGGTCATAATCAGTCATCACCAACTCCACATATCAGAGATGTATCTTTCAAGTTTATTTAATTCCTGTTGATCGGGGTAGTTATCCAAAGCACCACAATCATAAAGACCAGAAAGAATAGCTGACAACAAATGAGGATTTACATACTGCTCTATTTTAGATTGTTCTAGTAGAAGCTGTAAAACTTTATCTTTAAAATCACTCATACCCCAACACCTCTTCAATAGCTGAAATTACATCTTCTCCCAGCGCGTGACTAGCTCCAACTTGATCATGATCAATCCAATTACCAATACTTGTGTTCTCAACACTTTCTACATCTTCAGCATATTCTACAAATTGATTCAAAATAATAACCTCAGAAAATATTAATAAGCCCAAGTGTATGATACGTCACAGCATCTTTGCGTGGAGTACCTTCACTAACATCCCAACGAACGTGTGTAACATCTTTACCATTCTTTGTGTAGACACAAGCATAAAGTTTATCACCAACCAAGAATGCTTGTTTAGCCTCGTGAATCTTATAGAAATCTTTTGAATCGCGATAATGAACTACAGCAATCTCTGCCTGTGGATCTTGAGCAATACGTTGATATTTACGGGCTGACAATTGATGTTTGAGTTTCATTTTAGTTCTCCTCTGCGAAGCTGAATAATGATTTAATATCATCCCAAGGAACATTCTGATCAATGCAGACTTGTTTTGTTCGTTTGACAATTACCTCATGAAGCTTAGGACGCCAAATATCCAAAACTTTCTTTACACCTTCGATATCAGTTTGGATTGATACTAAACCAATAATGCTTTCTGTTAGTTGGTGGTGTTCCTCTAAATATGTTAACCGATCCATTTGTTCTCTCCTTTGTTTGGTTTGTGGGAGTATCTTACCCCTCCCACGTATATCTGTCTAGTCTTTTATTCAGTCTTTTCGACTGATTTTACAACCTTTTGAGCTTTCTTTTCCTTGGCATCCCTAGCAGCAAGGGCTTTCTTGACTCCAGCTTCTACAGCGGCTTCGATAATACTTTCAAGAGTGGGCATATCTTCGAAGTCTTCTTCGTTTTCGTCAACAGGCGCTTTGCCACAATTTTCATCACCACAAGGACAAGGAAGGCTTTTACGATACTCTTGCAAGGCATCCAGACGATCTGCAATATGCTCGGCATCAAAGTAGAACGGTGTACCTTTGATTACATCAGAAAGTTCATCATCCGACAAGAAGCCTTTATAAACATTTTCATAAAGTCGTTTAAGTTGCTGACGGCTGAAGTTTGCATGTTCAAAAATATCTGTATCTTTAGCCATTATTCCATAAGAGCTTGTATGGATCATTAGGCTAGAAGTGTCATCCAAGATCCATTCCCTACACGAAAGTCCAATAATCGAACCAGCAGAGGCTACTTCAGGACCAATAATACCAACTGTATGTGCAGCGCAACTATTCAAGCTTCGAACAAAGAGCATTGCAGTATAAAGGTCGCCCCCTGCTGTGCATAGATCCAATACTACGGTATCTTGCTCAGATGCCCCATTAATCAAATCCAATTCATCACTAAAGTTTGATGGTTCAGTGATATCTTCATGAATCCGAATAACGTGGGTCATACCACCATTGTGACTAGAGGAGATACGGGACTTCTGTGGTAACAGCATTAGTTCTTCGTGTTTCATACATTTTCCTCTTTATCTGTTCCGTGAAATTCACCGTAACCGGCGCCTTGGTTATTTAATGTCTCAATAAACTCTTTACGCTTATTCACAGCCAGATTGAAAGCTCCCTCTTCCCCGTATTTTGCCGTTGAAAAGTGTTTTGACATTCTAGTACCATCAGGTGCCTTTGCGTCAGCTACATAGTAGACTATCGAAGTCTTTTTGTCTAGCCAAGTTCTTACCCCAGTTACTCCTGTTTTGTTTCTAGTGTCCCTTCCCTTATTCCTAGATTGTTCTGCTTTTGTGGCCCACCTACAATTCTCTTTTGTATAGTCACCATTAGGGTCAATCCGCTCTAAGGTTAGGTTTTCAGAATAACCCGCTAGCATATCGTTTAAAAATTCCTCGAAATCTGCCCAAGAACTTTGATATGAGATTCCCCTACCTCCATAACGATGATATGACTTGTGTTTAGGATTATCACACCTAATTTTCATATCTCCCCAAGTCTGATAAATACGCTCTTGGTGCATACCATGTCTAGTCGTCACATCAAGTTTGTAACAACCACAACTTCCAGTATTTCCTGAAGTTAATGCTCTTGTGTCAACTTCAAGTTTATTACCGCACTCACAAATACACTCCCAAGTTCTAATTGAAGTACCCTTCCCACTTGTCCGGCGAGTCCCTGCAAACCTCAGAACTGTTAATCTATTGAATACCTTTCCTTCCAATTTTAACTTAGCGACCATAAATTCTACTCATTCTCATAAGCCTCAATAACATCACGAACCACGTCAGCACGTTGAATAGCATCTAGTGGAAATTTGTAATGACCAATACGCTCGTACTTTTTCTCCATATCCTCTGTAAAAAATCGAGCGTAGGCATCCCGCAAGCCATTACGTCCACGATCAGTTGTGTAAAGCTGACCACTAGAACCAAGAACAATTGTTTTAGTTCCATGTCCGATACGTTCCAACAACAACTTCAGAATAAGTGGTTGCAAAAGTTGACATTCATCCAAAATATATACTGTGTTCTCTCTGGTCTTCCCTAATTCGAAATTTGGAATTGAGAAGTGAATGCGTTTACCCTCATCTGCATCCATCTTGTTTTTACCAATGAAGTCTTGCAACAAAGCTTTAGTAGACTCAAAGTGAGGACCAAGCTTGTTCTCAGAATCTGTCTTTGCTGAACCCGGAAGAAAACCAATCCGATCAGGGCCAACTTCGGCAGGAGTTCGAACAAACACAATCTGTTTATTCACATCTGCAAGGTATTCTTTACACGCGTAATACAAAGCCATCGTCGTTTTACCTGTACCGGCTACTGAGTCCACAAATGTTATATCATGAGACTCAATTACATCAAGCGCCTCCTTCTGCCAGATTGTAGGGACAAATGAACGAACTCCATAACACTCATCTGCACGATTTGATTGAGACGGCTTCTTATCAGCACGAGTTTTCTTACGTGTGCTGAATACTTCCTCACCATCAACCAGAGACAAGATAGCTTTCTCGCGACTTCCCATTTAGTATTTCCTTTTCAATTAATAATTTTCACAACCTTTTCTTTACTCTTCACCACACCCACACAATCTCACATTCCCAACCAATTTGCAAGCTTTATTTCACAACATACACAGGATTTTCTGGACCAATACTCTCTTTCCAATTCAACCTCTCCAGCACCTTCTCATATTTCCTCTGTAACGTCACATAGTCTGTCCATGCCACAAAAGACTTCGGAATACCCTCTTTAACCATCTTCGGCAATTCTCCAGACATTGTTGAATAACACATAACATCATCCATTACAAGAGTTTCATCTTTTGTGTTCATTTCTTCTCCTTAACAACTTTCAAAGCATTCTCAGCAGCCTTCAATGCTTCCTTAGCTTTAGCTACGGATTCTTCCGCCGCAAGTTCCTCTTTGGTTGGCATCTTCACCTGCTGAAACTCCATTAGTTCATAAATGTATATTGGATAACTGCTACCCCACCAACCAGTATCCATACTACTCATTACTACACGTTCACTTACGACGTGGTAAATTTTCTCTTCTCCATTAATTCTCACCATAATTTGTTGGTAAGTCCCACTTGCAGTTAGTGGTGTCAAACTTTCATAAACCAGCTTAAGATTTCTCACAATTTCTCCTCCAATTCAAGACATTCATTAAGCTCTCTAATCAACTTGTTCGCAAGCAATGTGTTTGTCATTCTATTATTCACCCTCTCAAGATATCCCTTCTCCTCTAGCACCTTGCTCAACAAATAATACAACACTTCTGGATAGGATGCTTGGTTGATGTTCGGATTCATTAAGACACTTTGAACAGTTCCGTTCACGCCTTGAATGTCCAACTGCTTGAGTTTTTCAATCTCCTGTGGTTTCAAACTAGATCACTCCCGATAATAACAGACTTATTAATCTCTTTCGTAGCAGTTGTTCCTTCAAAGGTAGCTGTCAGTTTAATACCAACAGCTGTCTCACCAGTTCCATAGGCTTCTCCATATCCTGTAGTATCTGAGCCTATCTCAATCTTAGCCGCATATCTATCAAACACAACTTTAAGCTCAGCAAGGAAATTATTCATAACTGCATTCTGTTCCTCCTGAATGGCTTGTTCGATAGCAGCATTTGCCCAATTTTGGATGTCTGTGATCGACATAAGGATGTTAGCTACATCATCCGTCACAAGGTCACTATTGTCAATTGTGGTAAGGTTGCTATCTAGAGTAATTACAGACTGCCCTATTGCGTTAACTTCAGTCAGAATGTTTTGGTATTCCTGTTTTGTTGTCACATCATTCTCCTTTCTTAAAAATTAATTTACCAAACTCTTCAGCACTAATGCATTCTTCTGAATCAAATGTTCCAAGTCCTGTCAATAGAAGATCAAATTCTTCTACTTCGATTGGGCCTACACAATGGTCATTTCCACAGCCGCCAATACGCTCAGCTTCTGTTAGGCTGTCGTAAGGTTTACCGTTTGAGCAGCATACTTTGATCATCAAAACCTCCGGTTAGAACCACCAACTGTTAGGATTAACATCAAACGGTTCTAGATGTTTAAGAATACGTCGAAGGCCTTCTTCATTCTCTGCAAGCTCGCACCAGTTACCTTCTGAGACACTTATGCCGTCTTCCCATACTTCATAAACAGACTCGCTGTTTGAACAACATCCACAACCTTCTGTCCAAGAATCGTAGCGATACATGATTGTTCGTTTCATTTAGCCACATCCACATGCAAGGTTCCAGTTTCTTCACACCAGTAAACACTGAGTACGTCTAACTGGTAATCTCCTGAAAGATTAACTTGAACGTGAATTGCGTTTGCAATATGTGCAGGCAAAGCCGTCATTAGTGTGGATATATTCTGCCAATCAGAGGCGTCTGTGTAAAGTTTAGGTACTTCCCACTGGTAGTGTCCCATTTTGTTTCCCCTTAATTCCTAAAATCTGAAAAGTCTTGTTTATCGAATAATTGCCACCAAACAAGGATACACAAATTTACGGGCCAGATCAACAAGCTCTCCACCAAAAGTATCGTCCAGAACAGGCTACAGATAACATTGTCCGGAGCATTGTAGATTTCATCAATCGAATCGTCTCTTTTAGCGGCATTTCTCATAGCCTGAGCGATGTTCTCTGGCGGAGAGGGTAAGCGGCTCAGGTTGGAGGTGATGTAGTTTTTGAGTAGGTAAAATGCCGATACTCCGCAGATGATCCACAGGAAGATGTAGGTCATTCTTCATGCACCACTGTTGTTACCTGCCTAACTTTCTCATCTTTTAGCCAAGACTCAGCTTGAGGGATTGTGTCGAATGCTCGGCCAATCTCAATCCAAAAGAACAACAGATATCTTTCTTGCACTCGGTAGAATTTGTAATACCCATCTTTACGGATCTCTACGATTCTATATTTATTCATTTCCTCAACACTCCCTCTTCCTTCCCATCAATAATATCCAACATCGCCACTATATCAGCCCTAGTATAAAATGTCTCCTCTGTTGGTCCCAGATATGTGATGTGGAGCAGAGTGTTCTTAGGCTCTGTTGTGACGAAGATTTCGTCTATGTCGCAGTCTCGAAATGTGTGGGTCATTTGTGCTCCTCAATAGTAACGTACTCATCGTTATCTGTTGGCATGACCGTCAACCAGCCGTAAAGCCTGCCGTCTTCTTTGCTTCTCGAACAGTCCTTAAGACAAAGGGCATCAGCGATTGGCTTTGCAATCTGATAAGCTCTTTCATAGTCAAGCCCAGTCCTTAGTATGAGTTTCAATGAAAGCTCAGACTCTATGTATTGTTTGTAGCACACTTTGTATAAAACAGGCATACTACAAAACCTCCGTATGGATTTGCCAGTCTAGCATTTCTTGGGATTCGGCATAGCTCTCAGCTTCCACTCTAAGTCTGAATACGCCTTGATAGTGTCCCGAACCTGAGCACAGAATATAAACTTTCATTTCTTCTCTCCTTTGCGTTTCTGATTTGATGTAAGAATCTTAGCACCTAAGCTTTAGGAAAGCAAGCGTGAATTCAAAAGATTTCATGCTGGTTAGATTCTGTTGGAATAGAGGATTGTTTTGTTGAGATAGATCAAAAAACAGACGAAAGGACTTGCTTTATTTGAAAATCCATGTTAGTATAAGATGAATAGGTAGTAAAATTAAAGAGTTAAATAAATCTCTTGCTCTACTTCTATAATTCTGTATA
>NZ_JAKFCQ010000141.1:0-1656 GCF_036676585.1 Robertmurraya sp. | reverse complement strand
TGAAGGCGACCAAGACAATGGTGGAGAAACACCAGGTGAAGGCGACCAAGACAATGGTGGAGAAACACCAGGTGAAGACGACCAAGATAATGGTGGAGAAACACCAGGTGAAGGTGACCAAGATAATGGCGGTCAAACGCCAGGTAAGGGTGACCAAGACAACGGCGGTCAAATACCGGGAGAGAAAGATGATCAAGGTAATGGAGGCCAAGCACCGGGTGGAAAACCTGGCAATACTCCAAAGCCGGAAGGGAATTCTCCAGATAAGGGCAATAACTCAACTAAACCAAATGTAACAGTGAAGCCAATTGTTAATGGTAACAAAGCAACTGTTACAGATGAACAACTTAAGGACCTTAAAAACAAGGGTACTCTAATCATTGATTTGCAAGATACGAATAAGACAGATGTTTCTATAGAGTTCACTGCAGATCAGATTGAATTATTAAAGGATAAAAAGATAGAAATCCAAATAGCTAATGGAGATGTAAATTTATCAATTCCAACTAGTGTTTTAACAAACGGAAGTGAAAAAACAAGCATCCATATACTAAAGCTAAAGGATATTCAAAACGCACTAAGTCCAGTTTATGACTTTACTATTACGCAGGGTGGTCAAGTGATTAGTCAGTTCAGTGAAGGCGTTACTCTAACATTTAATGTTGACGATTCAAGAGTAAGCAATCCTGATAATGTAAAAGTATTCTACTGGAATCCAAGTACAAGTAAGTGGGAGCCAATTGGTGGTAGCTACAGTAATGGAGTTGTTACAGCTACGACAACCCACTTTAGTGTTTATACTGTATTTGAAACATCTAGTGAAGAAGTTTCAAGTCCAGGAAAGAGCTTAGTTCCTGTTCAACAAAATGGAAAAGAGCTTCCGAATACAGCAACCAATTCTTTCAATTGGTTACTGATTGGACTAACTATTTTACTGGTTAGCTGTGCAGCACTATTTATCTTCCAAAGAAGAAAAATGCTTAACTAAAATGAGAATAACCCTCTTGCTCAGGCAGGAGGGTGTTCTTACTTAATGAATCAATGGTTATAATAATGAATGAAATTTAAGGGTATAAGGGGTTATTACATTGAAAAAGTTACTTTTCATCGTTCTTGCAAGTTTATTATTGATTACTGGTTGTAATTCCAACAAGGAAGAAGCGACAACAACCAGCACTGAAGAAGATAAGACAGTTGAGCAATACGAGGAAGAAATCAAGGAATTAAAAGTAGAAAATGGCAGACTAAAAATAGAGAATGCAAAGCTTGAAAAGAAGATCTCAACATTAGAAGCTAGCATGAATCAAGAAAGCAAATAATCCGGGACTGGCTAGAGCTAGTCTCTTTCTTTTTGGTAAAAATGTGTCAAACCGGTTAACGTCACCAATTCGACATAATTTTCGAACCTTTTTCAAGTTTTAGCAGGAGTTTCCGAGGGTAAAATAGAAGTATAAATACATAGTCTTAATTCTCATATTAAGACGGTGGTTATTTTTATGGGATGCTTGGAAAAAGTGGCGTAGGACAAGCTGCTCTAAGCATAACAGTAAGGTAACCAAATTTGTATAATGTGAAGGAGGAGTTCACTTATGAATTACAACGTTCGTGGTGAAAACATTGAGGTAACTCCAGCAATTAGAGAGTACGTGGAAAAGA
>NZ_JAKFCQ010000140.1:0-4408 GCF_036676585.1 Robertmurraya sp. | reverse complement strand
CGCCACTACACTCCCATGTCCCACTTCGCCACCGACCGCCCCGTCCTCCTCATCGACGCCGACGCCCCACTGCGCGAACTCCACAACTGCCTCAGCGAACGCCTCAACGCCGTCCTCAAATACCTCAACCTCATGGCCTGCACCAGCCTGCCGGACTACGCCGAGCACGATATCAACACTGTCACCAACATCGCCCGGATTATGGTCCAGGATGTGAGTGATGTGTTTCGGGTGATTGAGCAGCGTGGGTTTGATGCACCTAAGGGGCAGTGACCATATTTCAGTCGTAAACAAACCCGCATTTTTTGCGGGTTTTTGCCTACCTTTATTTTCACTTTTCAAAAAGGTGGCAGTTCTTGAGTCGCCTTTTCGTTCCGATTTCATACAGATCGATTGTTCAAATTAATCGATTAGAAATTTTGATTGCTGCTGGGCTGGGTCGGTTTTGGCTCCCAGCACTCGTCAGCCTTTGCAGCAAAAAACAAGCACGCTACTTGCATCATAATCCCGCAAAAATAAATATCCTCGCCAAATAGCTCATAATTGACTTGAAAAATCTATAAATACCGCGACACTCTACGTGATACAGGACCTGAATTTACGAATATTTTAGGAATGAAATATGTCGCAAACACAAGAAAATGGAAAACAGGATGTTGAAATCACAACAGAAGGCAAAGAAGTAATATCAGAAAACGATATAACAAAAAACTTGAATCTTATCATCGAAGCAATAAACAGCAACAACCCAACTTTAAACAGCAAAAAAAATCAGAAAAAACTACGAATACTTATACAAAAATGCAAAGACCAAGGAATCATAAAGGAAGAAAAGAAAGAATTAACAAAAATCTTAGCGTTCGACATCGAAATAGATGCAGTACTACAACATCTAAATCAAGACATGCGAGACGACTGGTTTACCGATGCAATTCAACACCGAGATTTATTTGAAAACAAAATCCATTTACATGAAAAACTTCAAAATTTAATACAAGATGGAAACGGCAAGTACCTAGGTGCAAAAAGAACCGTCTACAACATCCCAAAAAAGGGAATAGGATTAAGATACTCTCTTGAGACAGACTTCTATGATCGATTCATTTACCAAGCTATTTGTTCATTCTTAATTCCTTTCTACGACCCATTGTTATCACATCGAGTTCTCGGCCACAGATTCAACAAGAATAGAGACTCTGAACGATACATATTCAAAAGTCGCATTGACCTCTGGACCACTTTCGAAGGTATTACTAGAACAGCATTACAAAGCAATCAAGCCCTATTAGTTACAGACCTAATTAATTATTTCGAAAACATATCAATAGAAACAATAAAATCAGCCTTTGAAGGAAATATAGAAAAAATAAATACTGACGGACCGAAAAAGCTACTCATCCGCAACGCAATTGACACTCTTTGCGATCTGCTATCTCGCTGGGGCTATAACGAAAAACATGGCCTACCCCAAAATAGAGACGCATCATCTTTCATAGCCAACGTCGTATTAAACTCTGTTGATCATAAAATGGTCGAACTTGGATACGACTACTACAGATACGTAGATGATATTAGAATAATATGTGAAACGCCGCGAGCAGCAAAAAAAGCGCTCACCGAACTCATAAACCAACTAAGAACAGTGGGAATGAATATAAACTCAGGAAAAACAAAAATCCTGAACAATGAAAGCTCATCAGAAGAGATCAACGAGAACTTTCCAACTTCTGACGACCGCAGCCAAACCATCGATAGCATGTGGAGATCCAGGAGCAGACGAGTAATAGCTAGATCTGCAAAATATATATACCAATTACTGCGCGAATGCATTGATCAAAAACAATCTCAATCACGACAATTTCGTTTTGCTATAAATCGTTTAATACAACTGACAGAAGCAAATATATTCGACATACACACCAATTTAGCAAACGACCTAAAAACACTGCTAATTGAAACCCTTGAAGATCACGCAGCTTCAACAGACCAATACTGCCGAATTTTATGGACACTTACTCCAAGCCCGCAAGAGCTAGAAAAGCTATTTCTTTATTTACAAGATCACGACCGCTCAATTTACTCTTGGCAAAATTTTCATCTATGGCTTTTGCTTGCAAAAGCGAAGTACAAAAACGATGGCACGATAGAACTCGCCAAAAGAAAAATCAGCTCAGAACTACTTCAACCCGAATGCTCAGCAATATTTATATATTTGCGCTGTGTAGACGAAGCCGAACATCTCAAGCCTCTGATCCAAATATTCAGCAATGGCTGGCCCTACTACCACCAAAGAAACTTTCTATTAGCCGCTAGCGAGTTCACCAAAGACGAAATTGCTCCATTACTTTCTCAACTCGATACAAAGCTTAAATGGACCGCCTCTCGAGCCAAGCCATACTTCGAAAATGGCACCCCTCTAGCCGAAAGAGAGCCCATAAGCGCGCTAAATATTTATGAGGAAATAAGCCCATATGAATAATCATAAAAAAGCTCTAATCTTTATCCGAGATTATACAGAGCAAGGCGGTGACAAATTTTACCTATGGTCCAGTGGCACACTTACACAAACGACAGCAGAAGAATTGGTTCAAGATGACCACGAAATAATTTGCCATGATTACTGGCTAATCGCACCTATTATATTCCGCGCAACAAGGCAGTTACCAAAATCAATTACGGACATTGAAGAACTGAGAATTTCAACATCTGGCAAACGGTCAGATCGAGAATCCAGGGAAAAAGTAGACATCGCGAAATCGCTAAGCCACGTCACCGACAGTGAGACAATTAAGAAATACCTATCTATATTCAACAAAACATCTGAAGTTGATTGCGGAGTACTCGAAAACATCGGCAGCGCTCTTATAATATTATCTGAACACATAGAAGCAACAGCAAAAGACTTCAATGAATGGGATAGATTTATTCAAATTGAACGTCCCATTACAGAACAGCTTACGCGTACTACATCAGATGGCATCGCCATAGACACAGACCAGTTACGCACTCACAAAAGCAATATAGATTTTGAATATTATACGGCACTAAAAAAATTCTCAGCCAAATACAATATGCCACTAGAAATCCCAACAGATAACGATATTATCGAATACCTCGAACCAAAGGGTTACGATTTTTCCGGTGTTAACGTTGAGTACGTATTAAAGTTTGTACCTATGCCTGATGATTTTGCAATTGACCTTCTCAAGCTTATGAAAATCGCCAAATCCCGAAAAGTGTTAAACCTGATACCATTAAGCCAAAATAGAATACACCCAATAACAGATACATTCGGCTCGATAACATCAAGAATATACTACAAAGATCCTTCACTGCAAAATCTAGCCAAGCAACACAGAAATATTCTAGTCCCAGACCCTAACAAGCAACTATCATACATAGACTTCGAACAATATGAAGCGGGGATAATGGCAGCGCTATCTGGAGATCCGGAACTTTTAGAGCTCTATGCGAATGGCGACCTCTACGAAACAGCATCCGGGGATATATTCAAAAACAAAACTAACCGTAAAGAGGCTAAAAGACTTTTTCTATCGTATGCCTACGGAATGAGGAGGCAAAGCTTGTATGATGCGGCTTGTGGTTACGGCGCTGAAAGACAAGCCGTCAAAGATTTTTTTAACAAATTTAAAATTTTTGAAAAATGGAAAAACTCAGTACAAGCCGACTTCAAGGAACACAGTCGTATAAGTACTTGTCTTGGCAATCATATGAAACGTGATCGAACAGGCCCATTGACGGAGCAAGAAAAAAGGTCTGCCGTAAGCCAGCTTGTTCAAGGCACTGCATCGCTGATATTTAAGAAGGCTCTCCTGAACCTACGAAGTGAGTCTCGCATTGAAATCAAAGTTCCGATGCATGATGCTGTGCTTTTCCAACATCGCAATGACTTCGACACCAAAATAGTTTCCAAAATATTTTCAGATACAATGACTGAGCATTTTCAGGGAGCAATTATTGGCAAGGCATCGCTTAGCGATTTCTTTGAATAACTGATCTACACAGATAAAAACTCCTTTAAATAAGCCACATAAACGACATGGAACAACCCAACTTCATTGACTTACTCATTGGATATCGTGGTGTCGGGTCTTTGGCTTGTCGTCGATCACAGACGGCGACGACGACAAGTAGCCCCAGGCCGGCGACATCCCCGCGGTGTTGGCGGCACGCGCCAACAGAGACCATTCAAACGATTCGTGACTTCATCGCGCAGTGATGGAAAAAGGTCTCGAAGAAGGCCCTGCCCCCAGGGCCTTCCCAAACAACAACAATCAGTAAACCTGCACCCGCCACAACTCCCGCGAAGACGAAGCCGCCGACATCGGAAACCGACCATGCAACGTCCGATAGTTATCAATCAGCACCAAATCCCCCTCACTCCACT
>NZ_JAKFCQ010000139.1:0-8417 GCF_036676585.1 Robertmurraya sp. | reverse complement strand
ATCTATGAGGAGAGAATAAGAAAGAAGAAATGGGAATCTATTTGGTATAAGGTAAAAGTGTATCATATTCATGTAAACGGAGTTGAAAATGAGTCAGAATGATATGGTATTGGTTGTAAGTGTTCGAAACCCGTTGGTGATAAGACAAATAGTTGACGAATGGCAGAGTGGTCAATTTTATCCGACAACCCTGGTAAAGAAGAAATTAGGAATATGAAACCTAACCATAAGTCTAATCGTCTTATATGGGAGGAGTGATTATTTTGAAAAAGTTACTATGTTTTTCGTTACTGGTGTTCTTATACATATCACTAACTGGATGTGGTGTATTGGAATCGAAAAGTAATGTACCCTTGGAAATGGTTGCGTATAATAGTCTTTCAGATGAGGAAAAGGATTTGATTCCAGTTAGTCCGAAAGATTCAAGTGTTGAGAAGGTAGCAGTTAGTCAAGAAATCATATCCATGATGGATGAGGACTATGATAAAGATGAAGTATACTCAGTGATCTTTAACAACACAGAGTCCGAAACTTCTGGAAATCTAGTGGTCTTTTTAGATTTGGACAAAGAAACCGTTGTTGGGAAAGGATTTACCAGTGATTGATTTGAAGTTTTAAACATTATAATTATTTTTTCAAATCCAATTCTTGCTTAAACTTATTATAGTGGATATAATAGACTCACAATGTCTTTAATTGGAGTGGAAAATAAAGATGAAATACACAAAAGCTACAAATTATGCCCTTCATACGATGTTATACTTGGCGGTTGCCACACCGGAGAAACATGTGGGTGTTCAGCAATTGGCGGAACATCAAGGAGTTTCGACTACGTATTTATCTAAAATACTAACGAAACTGGTGAAGGAAGGGATGGTTGAATCGATTTCGGGTGCGAATGGTGGTTATAAACTTAAGCCGAATTGGGAGAGTATATCGTTTTTAGATATTATTCAAGCGATTGAAGGCCCCACACCGTTATTTGACTACTGTCTCAATCATAACCCTGATTGCTTAATACAAAAGGTTATTATTCAAGCAGAAGAAAAGATGCTACATGAACTGAAGCACCAGAAGTTAGTGGATATTGCCAAACAAATGACAATGGCTCCATGAGCCGTGTTATTTTTTACTCCTTTTAAAGATATTAAAGAGTTATTATATCTACAATGGAATTTTTATGTGAAGGATGGGGATCATGAACAAGTTTGATTGTATAGTTGTGGGTGCAGGACCCGCTGGATTAAGTGCCAGTTTGACTTTAGGAAGAGCGAGAAGAAACATTGTGGTTTTTGACGATGGGACAAATAGAAATAGAGTAACTCATGAATCACATGGATTTATTACTCGAGATGGAATAAAACCACAAGAGTTTAAAGAGTTAGGGTTAAAGGAATTGAAGAAATATCCTTCCGTTTCTTACTTTAATACCACCATTACTGAAATATACAAAGAAGAGTGTCAGGATAGATTTGTAGTGAAATCATCAGATGGCCATTCATTTTTTAGTGATAAGGTGGTAATAGCTACTGGTATTCAAGAGGTATTTCCTTTTGTAAGTGTAAGGGAGTATTATGGAAAAAGCCTTTTTAGCTGCCCATATTGTGATGGCTGGGAGTTAAGGGATCAACCATTACTGGTATTAGCAGAAAAAGAAGAGCAGGCACTGCATATGGCCAAATTAGTTTTTAACTGGTCAAGGGATTTGGTGGTTTTAACAAACGGAGTGGAACTGTCTAAAGAAGCGGTTCAAGAATTGAACAAACACAATATTAAAACTAGATTCGATCACATTAAAAACTTAATAGGTGAAAATGGCTACCTACAAAAAATTGAGTTTGAATCAGGAGAAATTCTTACAAGAACAGGTGGGTTTGTTGTTCCGTCTTTTTATCGTCCCAATTCCTTTGCGGAAAAGCTTGGATGTGAAATCCTAGAAGATGGTTCACTAGTAACAGATGGAGCAGGTCGAACAACAGAAAAACATATATACATTGCTGGAGAAACTGAAAAATCAAGTCCCTCATCCTTACTCATCTCAGCTGCAGAAGGGAATAAAGCTGGGGTTGCTGTAAATACTGATTTAATAATGGAACGATTTTAGAAGAATTTTTATAAATCAATTATAGATATTAAGAGTCTATAATGTATGTGATTTAATGCCATAGGAGGCAAGAAGCAATGAATGAAAAACCTAATAATATTTCTGAAATGGCTAAAGTCTACGAAAAAAACACCCGAATATCGATTCCCTCATATGATACGTTATTTTCGATGGTACAGTCATATTTTCGTATGAAATTAAAAGAGAAGGAGGCAAGAATACTTGTAGTCGGAGCAGGCGGTGGAAATGAAATATCTGCATGGGGACCATCAAACCCACAATGGACCTTCACTGGTGTCGACCCCTCAGAAGAGATGATTCGGATTGCAAAAAATAAAACGATTCAACTAGGGGTAGAAAGTCGTGTTCAACTAATCCAGGGAACGATTGATGACCTACCAACTCCAAATTATACCTTCGACGCGGCGAGCTGCATCTTAGTTCTTCATTTTATTGATGGTATTCAAGAGAAGTTGAAACTCCTAACATCGATTAAGGAAAATCTAACATCCGGAGCACCATTTGTACTCGTTAGTGCCTACGGGGACCCTGAAAGCACTGAACTTCAAGACCGATTACAGATATGGAAAAGCTTTTGGTTGGTTGGGGGAGCTGAGTCATCAAAAGTGGAGGAATTAGTGACAAAAGGAATTATGAAAATATCATTTATTCCTGAAAATCAAATACAATGGCTATTGGCGGAGGCTGGATTTACGAATATTACTAGGTTTTATTCGACGGGACTGTTCGGAGGATGGATGTGTCATGCGTGATTTTAGTAGGCCTAAGAATCATTCTTAGGCCCATTTGAGTGTTACACTTGGAACTTCGCCAGCTCTTCCTGTAATTCCTCTGCTAAACGATTTAATGCGAGGGCAGATGCAGCAATTTCCTGCATAGTAGCCAATTGTTGTTCAGATGCAGCAGCTACATTTTGAGAGTTAGAAGATGTGTCTTGTGCAATGGTAGCTAGAGATTGAACGTTGTTTGTAATGTTTTCAGTGGTCTTAGCCATCTGTTCGGCAGAAGAAGAAACCTCGTTAATACGATGGGTAACCATTTGAACAGAATCGAAAATTCGTTTGAAGTTTTCTCCGGTTTCATGAATGACTTTTGTTCCAACCTCGACTTCCTTTAATCCATCAGCCATAGATTCTACTGCAGTCGAAGTATGGAATTGAATTTGGTGAATCAGTTTCGCAATTTGGTCTGCAGAAGTTTTTGATTGCTCCGCTAATAATCTTACTTCGTCTGCTACAACAGCAAAGCCTCGTCCATGGTCACCAGCACGGGCAGCTTCAATAGCCGCATTAAGCGCTAATAGGTTGGTTTGATCGGCTATTCCTGTAATGACACCAACAATTTGACCAATTTCCTTAGAACTTTCGCCTAAAGTATGAACAAGATTAGAGGTGTGACCAACGGATTGCTGAATCGAGTCCATTTGTTGTACTGCTTGTTGAACCAGTGCATTTCCTTCTCTTGCTCGTTGAGTTGAATCTTGAGATGCTTGAGCCACATGGTTTGAAGCTTGGGCGATTTTTAACATATTATGAGCCATCTCATCCATCGTCAAAACAGTTTCTTGTGCACTGACAGATGATGTTTCTGCACCTGACGCAATTCCTTGGATAGAGAAAGTAATTTGTTCGGCTGAAGAAGAGGTTTGTTCAGCGGAAGCATTAAATTCCTGTGAAGCAGCAGCCACTTGATTGGATGTTTCAGAGACCTTATGGATTAATAACTTTAAATTACCTACCATGATGTTTGACGCACTGACTAAACGTCCGAGTTCATCTTTTGATTTCGTTTGTAAATGGTCTCCTCGTAAATCACCATTCGCAATTTTTTCTAACCGTTTAACTACTAGAGAGATATTATTCGAAATCACTCTTGCATTATATAAACCAATCATAATCGCGATCACAATGGCGATGAGAGAGCCAAAAGTAATCAGGCTCTCAGAACTATCAGCTAAAGATTCCACATTCTCTGCTTGAGTCACTGTAATCTGATTTTGCATGTCTACGACTTTTACCCACGCATCGATGGCTTCCTGGCTGTAAGGTAAGCATTTTTCCTCCATTAGGGTGATGGCACCTTCCACGTCTCCACTATCATAAAGAGGAATAATTTCTTCGGTTACGAGTTTTCTCCACTTACTTGTTTTTTCATCCGCATCAATCAAAGCAGACTCGATTTCTTTAGAAATACGTCCTTCATTAATTGCCTCTAATAAGAATTGTTCGGTTTCTTTTGCAATTTCTGTATCAGCTAGAAATTTTTCTTTAAACTCACTTTCATTAAAAAGGATGTAATCTCTGGCGATTTTCGCGCGATTGGCTACACTAAAGGTCATAGAATTTGCAGCTTCTAAAAATTTCATATCGTTTGCTGTGATGTCTTCTACATCATTAGATATAGAAAAAATCGAATAGTAGCTGTAGGAGGCAATGATCACCAATATAGCAAGAATCAGACCAAAACTGAATAAAATTTTTCCCTTAATACTCCTCATAAAAAATTCCCCTTTTACAATTAAAATGTGATGCTAGACATAGGTGGATCGAAGAAATACGAGGACTAAACTAAGGTTGCGGTAAAACTTTTGTACTGAATTATCGCTTGGGTCTTTTGATCTATAATTAAAATAAAAAAATAGTTTGAATTAAAGATAAAATAGTTCAAACTGACTTCTATTTTTGCAACCTATTAAGCATTTTAGTATCCTCGTAATTAGAACTTTATTTTATACACGAGAATGCTAGAAGACAATTTTGAATGTGCTGTATCTTAAGAATTCAGGGGATCCATTTAGGAAAGAGGTTAAAAACAAGATGATTACTTTAAGAAATGTTCAATCTACAGATTTAGAACAGCTTATATTGATTGAGAATGAAGGGTTCTCTAAAGAAGAAGCTGCCACGAAAGAAGCATTTGTGGAGAGGATTCAGTTGATACCTGATACGTTTATTGTAGCAGAAAAGGTAGGGGAGATCCTCGGGTTTATTAATGGCCCTATCATAAATCAGCCTTACATAACCGATGATCTTTTTGAGAAAATCAATGAGAACCCGACAAGTGGAGGCTATCAGAGCATTTTAGGATTAGCTGTGTCCAAACAGGCAAGAAATCAAGGAATTGCAAAAATCTTGATTGAAAAAATAGTAGAGCTTGTTGAAGAAAATGAAAGAGAAGGAATCACTTTAACATGTAAACAGGATTTAGTTTCTTTTTACGAAAAATTTGGATTCGTTAACCATGGCATGTCCGAATCACAACATGGAGGAGTATGCTGGTATAACATGGTCAAATTAAGAGGGAGTATGAATTGAACGCTTTACCCTGAAGCGGTTAATGATTTCTCCTGCTAGTAAATTAGAGCAAGAGAATATAGAGCATTGTTATGAATGTAAGTGATTTAAATGGCTTTGAAAGAGATAATTAAAGAGTTCGAAAAACTAATCAGAGCCAATCAGTATCGATTAATTGAGTTTTTTCGAATAATAATGAGGAGAAATACGATGCGGGAGAAAAAAGTTCGAGGAGTTAAACGTAAATCTAATAATATGATTAAGCGACTTGAAGAAAACACATTGGAGTTTCCAACAGAATTTTACAATGGTTTTTGGCATTTGCATTTACCCGTTGCTCAAGATTTTATAAGTTCAAATAAAACATCAAAAAAAGTTAAACGACTCTGCATTCAAACACTAATAGATAGAGCTGAACATCTTATTGGATTGAAGCCAAATGACAGGGAAAAGTATCGTGTAGTAGTTGCCCTTGATTCACATGATTTATGGGGTTCACAAATTAATTGTATTTAAAGGTGACTCTTATTATAAAGATTTCTTTAAGAGGAATGACAAATATCAAAAGTGGCTACATCTATCTGATGATAACATTCTAACTAAATGGGGACTATCTATTCCTAATGATTTGCATGTATCAGGTTTTAGAGAAGTAATTACTGATGAAGATGGATACCACTATGAAGGTGAAATTTGGTTTATTGGGGAAATGAAATAATCGAAAAAAAATTCGTATGTCCCTTTTCTTAATAATATTAATGGAGAGGACATCTTCATAAAAGAACTTTCCTCTCCAGTTTCATTATCGTTGATTTGTATGAGTGGGACTTGATAGCGAATAACTTTTTATCATTTTTTGTAGATTAAGATGTCCTTCTCTTAATTTAATGGTTTCTTGAAGGATTTTCTGGAATCCTTCCAAATCACGATCAGATGCATTTAATACAGATTTAGGTATCGCCTCTACAAGTTGTTGTAAGTTTAAGTCTGCCATAAAATGACCACCTTTCTTTATTTTTATAAAATTATTTAAGATTCATTTTTTCGTAGTGTTCATAAAACACTTTAAATAGTCTTTCATCCCCACCACGATCAGGATGAAGGAACTTTAGTAGTTTTCTTAGTTCCTTCTTCAGGAAGTCCTTGTCAGCATCCTCCTCGATCCCTAATAAGGAGTGGATGGTATAAGGGGCAGGCGGCGTGAATAATGAATGTTCTGATCTGACCATTTTTTTCAACGAGCGAACTTTGGCTCGTTCAATTCGTAGAGTTATTTCTAGTTCTTCCATTTTTTCTTTTAATCTTGTATTTTCATGAAACGTTTTTTCCCAATGTTCATAATCAACGCCGAATTGTTGACTCATTCTCTCATTTTTCTTTTCAACAATAAAAGTGGCTAAATCGAAAGGATCAATAGAAAAATTTATGTTCAAATCTTTTGTTCTTTTGGCCCTTATTTTCCCATCGAGAATCCAACGAATGACCATTTCTTCACTATCCGCGATGCCTTCACTCCGAAGTAATTCAGTAGTTTCTTTCACATTTAACATAGTATCAACTCTTTAATCTTACTTGTAAATTTAATGTATCATAGGATTCACTATTACAATTTTACAGGTTTGTTTAAATTAGATGTTAAATGTAACTAATATAACGATTATATTAAATTTCAAAGTTCAAAAAGGGAGATTATGAGCTTTTTTATCATATAAATGGAAAAATATATTGTTTATAGTAAAATTAGGAAGTGATTATAGTAATCTGGGAGGTTCTAAGAATTCATACGAAACTCTTAAAATGTTACATGTAAATCAGTGTGATTGTTTACATACGTTAGAGAAGGTGGAGGATCGGCAGCTGTCCTTCCTTTCAAAGCATTTGGTGACGACAATACAAGACAAGAGGTGGCTGGAATGAGCAATGACTCAAATGTAAATATAGAAGGACTTGGTTTTAATTGGGATGTTAAAAGAGGAAGGTTTCAATATGAAAATCAGGATGCCGTCCTTTTTTGGATCAATAGTGCTATGAAGTCTTTCTTTGACACCATTGAAGAGGTATCTGGGGAAGAGGCATCCAATTTGGTCCTCGAGACGACCGGGTATCGTCAAGGGCTTGTAGTGGGGGACTACTTCCGGAAAATCAAGGACTTTGATTAAAGCAAATTATCTAATTCTTGACTTAACAGGTCTTGATACGGAAGTGGATCATTTTACGATCGACCTGATTGTAAAAATTGGCTCAGCAGCTTCCTTAATAGGTACCAAATCGATATTGGTGGGTATTCCTGTAAACCTAGCCATAAAGATGGTTCAATCCCATGTGACACTTAGTCGTTTTGAAGTATTTCAAACACTGCAGCACGGGATTCAATATGCGCTTGCTCAGGTGGGGAAAACGATCAGTTAACCTGTGCTAGGTAGAGAGTGTAATATTTAGTTGATGAAGGTTAAATTGTTGAGAAATTCCTAAATTAACAAAGGCCCCATCTTGTTCAGAGGGGGCCTTACATGTTACTGTTTTATAATTTTTTCTTCCACGCGTTTTTCGATTCTCTCGACTAATAACTTATCCTTTAATAATTCCTCTCTGTTTCGTTTCATCAGTTCCTCTAAAGTTGGTTTTCCGGGTTTCATCTCTTTCTTCCTTCCTGATATTAAAATTTGATTTTTCTGACAATATGATTCAATAAAAAACCTCTACCACTATGGTAAAGGTTTAATGTAAATAAACCTTTACAAACAGGTAAAGGTCTTGCTAACAACGACAAATGGTTGCCAACAAAGCCGGGAGAAAAGTGACTCCGTAATGACGACTTTGCTGTAAAAGCTACTCCCCTTTAAGGAGATATTTGTTTGTATGTGTTAATCATAAAAGATTGTGAATTATTAGTCAAATGATTTGCACTACTTTAGAAAGGAAAAACAAAGATTTGATTGGTAAAAGTGAGTGAGTGCCACATACCTAGCCGCACATTTATCGGACTTCTTATGGAGCAG
>NZ_JAKFCQ010000138.1:0-12307 GCF_036676585.1 Robertmurraya sp. | reverse complement strand
AATGTAACCGGGACGATGGTTAGTTTTTGCTGTGGCATATGAAAAGCACCTCCTTAATTAGATACATTTATGGTACCAGGAGGTGCTGCTCTTTTATATGCGTTGTTTGAATACGGGCTTACAATTGAACGAACTGGGCAACGAAGGTTGGGAACTTGTAGCGATGGTTACTCCCGTATCTGGCTGGTCGATGTCAGTTGAACTGTTCGCAACATTTAAACGCAAGAGAGAGTAATTTTATTTTCGAAATTAGGGTCAACTAACTGCACAATAGTGGAATGGCGGTTGCTTTTCGGCAGCCGTTTTTTATTACTACGCTAACGGAGATCAAGATAGCGTAATAAATGGATGCTTCGGTATCCTTTTCCATGTTCCGTTTTGGACGGATAAGGTCTATAACTGTACAACCCCCGAAGAACGAAGAAAGGAATTCTCTTTATGGCTGTACTCAAGTTTATTGCTTTTTAAAGTCTGCATGTAACTATACCTTTTTTGATATGAAAGAGCTACCTTCCTTTCAGGATCTTTGCAAATCAGATTTCTATTAATCGTTTTATATGAAAAAACAAAACCATCGCTATAAGCGATGGCTCTGCCTTACTACTAGAGGGTGAAGGTGTACTTTTGTTTAGCTTGATCTTCGTTTGAAGTTATCCAAAATTCGATGGTGTATTCATCCTTTGGTAAGGAGTCAGCCTTATCAGTAATTACCCACTCTTCCCCTTGTTTTAAGACCTTTTCTCCTAATTCCTGTATGAAAAGTTTGTCGGCAGCGTAGCTTTTCACCACGTTACCTTTTGAATTTACAATGACATAGTCAAATCGCTGCCCGCTATTAAAAGTTAAAGTTATTTCATGTTCAGTTTGATTTCTTACAACAAACTTGAAATCGACACTTTCATCTTTATTTGTTTCATGAGAAATGGTGGATTCTAATGAGCCAGCCACAATGCCCTTTGGAGGCTGCTTATCGTTTTGGAAGTTAATCACACGATTTTTCCCATCCCAGTCCACTTGGTAACCAAAAGATTCTGCTGCTAATCGAACAGGAACATACGTTGTACCTTCATAAATCATCGTGGTTGGAACATGCTTCTTACCGTTGAAATATTCCCCAGATTTTCCGTCTATCCCATGACCTTGAAGTAGTTCCCCGTTTACATTCATACGAATCGGATCCAAACTAACTTGAATCGAGGTTAATGCAGAAGTAGCTAGAACAGCTCCTGTTGTTCCGAAAACACCAATAACCATCCCAAAAGCAACTAATTTCATGGCTGTTTTTTTCATATTAACCACCTCTTTATTGTTCTTATTTATTCTGACGTGAAGAGAAAAGGGAAGGTTTCAAATAAAAAATAATAATATATAAAAAATTTTCATTTATCGTACAATGGGGCTGCCATTCAAATCCAGTGGTATCAAGGCTTTTGGTTAAAGTGAAGTAAGATTTGGGGTAATTTTGGGGTAAAACTAGAACTGAATATCGACTAATAAAAACAAACAAGCATAGTGCCTGTTTTTATATTTTAAGTAAAGGCTCTGTTAAAGTTCGATGTTGATTTTCTTTTATTAAAGTAATGGGCAGCATTCCTGAATAAGAAACGTGTTAAAAATAAAAAAAACATACAAGGTGCTTATAAATTTAACTAGTGTGTTGTTCCAAGGAGGATTAATGCACTTTTTTGTTGAAATACAGTTTATTTTTTTATAATGGTTCAAGCTACAATTATTTGATTTTAACTTATTAAGATTACATGATACGGTTACTTTATTACACAACCATACAGTTGCTTATACTTGACAAGCAACCATAGAGTTGCTTATACTCGATATATGAATTGGGACAAAGACGCTATATTCAAAGCACTTGGCGACTCGACTAGGCGGCTTATATTAGACGAACTATCCGAACGCAACGAGCTGACGTTGTATGAACTTACGGTACGTCTTATTATGAAGCACGACCTTTCCATTTCGCGACAAGCGATAGCAAAACATCTTTCTACATTGGAAGATGCTGGGCTCGTAAAATCAAAACGAAAGGGAAAATATCGAGTAGTTATTTTCAACAACGAACCACTTAAAAATTTGCTGAAAGGATGGATAGAGTAATTTTATCTAAAAACTTCTAACGATTTTTTGGGTTTCTGCTTGGAGCCAGATTGTTAGCAGAGCACCAACGTCAAATATCAAAGGAGGCAAAAACATTATGAAAATCATTGTTACCAGTATATTCGTAGAAGACCAAGACAAGGCACTGGAATTTTATTCAGAAACGCTGGGATTTGTAAAAAAGCATGACGTTCCCGCAGGAGAATTTAGGTGGATTACCCTTGTTTCTCCCGATGAACAAGACGGTACCGAGCTATTACTTTAACCGAATGACCACCCTGCCGCCAAAGAGTATCAACAGAAGATTTTTGCCGATGGCATCCCAGCAACAATGTTTGGCGTTGCAGATATTCGCAAAGAGTACAAACGATTAATGGAAAAAGGCGTGAAGTTTACTATGGAACCGACAGAAATAGGCGAAGTCACAATAGCTGTCTTCGACGATACATGCGGCAACCTTATTCAGATATTGCAGAAGTAACTTTATGACGAAGTAACCTAGTTCTTAACGACTTTATTGGTAAGTTTTAAGTTTGGTGAAGTGTTTTTTATCAAGAATTAATCAACTTTATGTTAACCCTGTCCTAATTTTAGGACGGGGTTATACATTTTTAAGGTTTAAAAATAAATGACATTGTTGTCATTCTCCAATAGAAATGTAACATTGTGAATAAGTTCACTTAAACTAACGGAGATCGAGAGCATCATGGGGATGTCTCCGATCCCATTTTTGTTTACTGAACGAAAGGGCAGTTATGCTTAATAAAGGGGAAAGGAATTATTTGTTAAAAGAAGAATTTATATAGAAATGATGTTTTATAAAATAAATGTGGAGGAACTTGTTTTATAAAAAAAAGGGAGGTTATTATGCAAGTTACTCAAGAAAATACAATTTATCAAATAACATTCTACAATTCCAGAGGTTTATCTGTTAATTGTTATCTTGTTGAAGAACATGAATACTTAACGCTTATTGATACAGCGATGGAAGAACATGTTGAAAATATTCTCAGAGTAGCAGAGGATATAGGAAAACCAATAAACAAAATTATTTTGACTCATGCACATCATGACCATATAGGTGGATTAGACACAATTAAGCAATTAATACCTCATAGTGTAGTATATATTTCTTGCCGAGAAGCACGAATAATGAACGGAGACTTATCACTAAATGTAGACGAACCAAAAACCCCAATTCGTGGAATATTCCCTAAAAATATCACATCGAAAACAGACATTTTTCCTCAAGAGGGAGAGCAAATTGGATCCTTACTAGCGTTATTTACACCAGGACATACGCCAGGTTCAATGTCTTTTATGGACACACGTAATAATGCGATGATTGTAGGAGATGCTTTTCAAACAGTAGGAGGTTTGGCGGTGGCTGGTCAAATTAGACCATCGTTTTCTTTCCCAGCCTTAGGAACATGGAATAAGGAGATTGCGTTAGAAAGCGCTCGAAAGATACAGAGATACAGCCCTTCCTTACTTGCCGTTGGACATGGAGAAATATTAAGACAACCACTTACTGATATACCCCTTGCTATAGCTGAAGCGGAATTAAGCTTAAAACAAGAGAAAAATAAGTAAAAATTCGTTCAGATTATCAAAAATGAATAATAACGTTTAACAGATTCCCATGCCAATTACCATTGTCACATTGATGAGTGAAAATAACAGCAGAAGTCATCCGCAGTCATTCAGGATAGAGCTAAAAATAAAGAAAAATCCTTAATTAATGTTGAGGATTTTTTTTATTGTGCTATCGGGGATCGATAGTTCCATATGTTGGGCTGCATTTGGCAGTCCATATTTGTTCAACTAAACAGGAGTTTAATTCAGAAGAAAAGGTGCAGGAATTGATACTTAATGTATTGAATTATGAAATGAAAAACATGAGGGAGTTGTAAAAATGAGTTTAAAACGGAATGTAGGAATACTCCTATTTAATGAAGTAGAAGTCTTAGATTTTGCAGGTCCCTTCGAGGTATTTTCAATTACAGAGTTTTCTGAAACAAGAGAAAAGGCTTTTAATGTGAAAACAGTATCTCAACATGGAGGTCTAATTAAATCCCGTAATGGACTCATGGTTAAACCTGATTTCAGCTTTGAAACAGCTCCCTTATTTGATATCCTTATCGTTCCAGGTGGTTATGGAGCTGAGAAAATTGAAATCCATAATTCTGAGGTCATTAAATGGATTCAAGAACAATCTACAAAAGTAGAACTACTTACATCAGTCTGTACAGGAGCGTTTTTACTTGCAAAAGCTGGACTATTAGACGGTAGATCGGCAACAACTCACTGGATGGATATAAATCGACTTGAAACTGAATTTCCAAACATTAAAGTATTAAGAAATACGAGATATGTAGATGAAGGTAATATTATTACTTCGGGGGGTATATCATCAGGTATACATATGTCTTTCCATGTAATACGTCGTTTGATAAGCGAAGAGATAGCATTAAACACAGCAAAGCGAATGGAATATGAAATTACTAACATCTAAGTACGTTATTGAACTCTATCGGAGATCGATTGTTCAAGAAGGCTGCTTAGGCAGTCTTTTGTATTTTTGTTGAAAGGGAGAATAGTTGAACAAGATGGGCTAAGAAAAGTGAAGTATGTAAAACTTGTACATAGAAATAATGTAAGGTAAGAAGATTATTAATAAGCAAGGGTGAATATTATGGATAATGGTCTATACCTAAGAAAAAACCTTAACACCGTTCATCGAATAATTCGTGTATTCATTGGTGTAGTTCTGATCGGATGGTCTGCAATTTCATTGGCAAACTCATGGTGGATTGCTATTATATCTGCACTTGGCGGTATCCAGATATTTGAAGGTTTAATAAGCTATTGAGTAATCATGGATTTATTGGGTTGGTCAACCCTGCGAACAAATCAGATAAGAAGTTAAATGTAACCCATAAAAAGCATTTGTAGAAGAACGGCCTTTAGTAGAAGCTTTAGGTTTCTTATTAACGGGATTTGATAGCATAACAAAAACCGATTTTTCCTGCGCTTAATGAAGGAAGAATCGGTTTTTTATTTAGCGGTAACGATCATGTGGAGCCCTATATTCTTGTCTCGCTTTGATTTTAAAAAAAGGAACAAACAATCGATGGTGTCATGTGATACATGTACATGTATAGTTGGTTGCCCCAAATGTGGATACATAGAAACAGTGAAAAATGTAGTCCGGAAAATTTATTTTACTTGATTGGATATTGCCTCATATATAATTAACGGAAATTAAGAAGAGCTTGTTCAAGTAACGGGATTCGAAAGCCGGGGAAACGGGATCAGTATCCCTCCCTTGCTTCGATGTTGCGGTAACGGGAGGATAGTTTAATTATGAAAATTTATGAGTAGTTCATACTTCAGCTGATCCCGAACTTGCTAGCGTGGAAGGAAGGCTCGACCGCTTTCTGTCATCTTGTCAATTCTCATATTTCACTTCGGCCATGCCCGTTGCAATGCCGGATCGGATCAAGAGCTGCCGGCTGTTGACCCTCATCGTTATGTTTTTGTTCGGATCTCCATACGCGCTATATTCCCGAGTGATCCGAAAAAATTCATCCTGGTTGACGTTGATCCCGTGAATCTCTAATAATCGCACCGCAAAGCTTAGGCAGTCATCCGATGCGGTTTCCCATAATTCCATATGTCCCTGTTCGTGATCAAACATAAGCATGGGCATTTCGCCATTGTAGATATTAAATCGTTCATTTTCCTGACGGGCGTTATATCGAAGATCCTGTGCCACGATGATCAAGTCATCCATGGACCGAGCGGTGTGCAAAGTGGGATAAGGTCCGTCCTCTTTGAAATACCACTGTTCGGGCAGGCTACCGCGTACCGTTTCATGAATATTTCCGATGTGATTGATTCCCCGGTACCACGCAGTGCACGTCTGGTTGTTCTTATTTTGGTACGTTACTCTATAGATAGTGTTTGCTTTACCACTGAGCATAGGATATTCCTTGGTCATAACCGCCTCAATGTCAAGAACTCTTCCGTCTCTGTTCGCGATCACTCTTTCGATTTCGGCGTCGTGATCCGATCTCAAATTCAGCAGCAACGGCAAGGATAACGTGAACATCATCGCCAATGATCCGATTAGGAGACGAGGAATCCATTTTTTGCGCCCAGACATATTCAAATACACCGTCGTACCAATTGAGCCAAACAGCATTATAATGACGAGGACAAGGCTTACATTTTCGATGACTCCCAAAATCACCCCTCCATTTTCGTGCAGTATACCACTCTCTCTTGTGAAGGCAAGGTATAAAATTCCATATTGTGCATGAGAGTTGCATGTTGATGGCCAATGGATGTTGACTGGCAATTGGCGCTAAGCTAACGGGAGTAATCTTAAATAACTTAATGCATTACGAACTGAACGATTGTAAAATAATGGTGTGTTAAAAACCAGTTTTTGGAGGAAATATTGATGATTAGTGTAGCAAGTTCATTACTTTGGATATGGGTATTTATTACGCTTGGTCTTAGGACATTTTTTTTATCACGTCTGTTTTACTTTGTTTTTAGACGTTTAAAAATACCTGCATTTATTAATGCTTGGATGACTTTTGCTTTGACTTTGTTACTAATCGTCATAATGAGTCTAAATTATCAACCAGAACAATTTATATCGAAAATGATAATAGAAATAGTACCTCTTTTTGTCATTTTACTAATTGACATTTATATTAGTCAGACAGTCAAATGTCCGTACTGTGCTAAAAGGATTCGAATTAAAGCTAAGATTTGTAAAAAGTGCAGCAGCAATCTAAGTACATAACTTACCAAACTATAGGGAATCAATAGCGAAGGAGTAGCTTATACAGCCACTCCTATTTCTGTTACTGAACTATTTGGCAGAATAGTTTAATTACTGGTTACACAAATAAATACCAATTGAGTTGATGTAATATCCACATTTTGGATATATAATGTAATTGACAATTAGGTTTGCTCAAAATGGAGAGTTCGTACAAAACTCTTCTCTCATACCAAGAGTGCCTAAGAGCGGAGGATTATTATGAAGATTAAACTATCTAGTGTTCTTGTAGACGACCAAGACAAGGCCCTTAAGTTTTACACGGAGGTTTTGGGCTTTGTTAAAAAAAACGAGATTCCAGTAGGGGAATTCAAATGGTTAACAGTTGTCTCGCCCGAAGGTCCAGACGATATTGAGTTGGTTCTTGAGCCAAATGAAAACCCGGCAGCAAAGACATTCCAAGAAGCTATGTTTAAGCAAGGGATTCCCTTAACCGCATTTTTTGTTGAGGACATTCAAAAAGAGTACGAAAGAATGAGAATGATGGGTGTGGTGTTTAGTAAGGAGCTAACTAAAACGGAATGGGGAACCATCGCTGTATTTGACGATACTTGCGGTAACCTTATACAGATCCAACAGGAGATCTAATCACTGCAGTTTAAAAAGCTATGCAGAAATAAGAGATTTCTGGTTTCGCTAAGTCTTATTTGTTTTTCGCAAAGAAAGACTTGAAGGAGCTATTCGATGCACTTGATACGAAGCAAACTTATGTACATAACATGGACAACCCCTGAATAGAAAGGATGATTGTGATGAATACGGAACCACAGATCAAAGCGACCGTCACTCGCCGCTTCAGCTCTTCCCCGGAGCAAGTCTTCGATGCCTTCCTCGACCCAAAGAAGGCAGGAAAGTTTATGTTTGTGACCGAAACGGGCAAGATGGTCCTCGTAGAAATTGACGCTCGAGTGGGGGGCACGTTTTCCTTTGTGGATCGACGGGATGGAGAAGACGTTGTGCATACCGGGGAATATCTCGAGATCGATCGGCCGCATCGCCTCGCTTTTACCCTATCCGCAGAGAAGTACGGCCAGGAGATCGACCGTGTAGTTATTGAGATCACACGACTGGAAGTAGGCTGCGAACTTACTTTGACGCATGAAATGAGCCCGGCTTGGGTGGATCGCAAAGAACTGATGGAGCAAGGCTGGGCCGAAATCCTTGAATCAGCTGCAGAGACCCTTTCTCTCAAAGAGATGGCAGTGTCGTTTTTGCGCCTCGTGGCGACTGGGAAAGTGCGCGAAGCATATCGGAGGCACATAGGCCCGGGTTTCCGCCACCACAATCCCTTTTTCCGTGGCGATGCTGATTCGCTTATGCTCGCGATGGAAGAGAACGCCGCCAAGAATCCTCACAAGATCCTTGAAGTCAAACGTGCCCTCGAAGAGGGTGATATCGTTGCGGTTCACTCCCATGTAAAGCAAAAGCAAGAGGACCTTGGAGGAGCTGTGGTTCATATCTTCCGCTTCAATAACGACCGCATCGTTGAATTCTGGGATTTGGGTCAGCCCATACCGGAGAATTCTCCCAATGAGAATGGCATGTTCTGATGTGGGATAAGAACTTATGATACTGTTGACGAAGATACTTCATAAACGGTATTTTTAAGGAGCCATTTAGATAGGCTCATCTTCTGATAAAGGGCTATTCTAGAAGGAACATTGCACGATGAAAGGAAATGCATGATGACAACCCTGAATCTTATATCCATTGCAAAGGTAGAAATGCTTATTAGAAAACCGGTTGAAGAGGTGTTTGAGGCTTTTATCGATCCTGCGATTACAACAAAATTCTGGTTCACCAAAAGCAGCGGAAGATTAGAAATGGGAAAACGTGTCCAATGGGATTGGGAGATGTACGGTGTTTCTGCAGACCTTGATGTAAAAGAAATCGAGGAAAACAAGCGAATCCTCATCGAATTTGATGACAACACCACGGTCGAGTGGATGTTTACTCCTTGGGCAGAGAACGAAACTTTCGTCTCAATTATTAACGCAGGGTTTAAGGGAGATCGGGATGACATCGTAAGGCAAGTCATCGATTCAACGGGAGGATTTACGATTGTTCTCTGCGGGTTAAAGGCGCTTCTTGAGCACGACATTGTCTTGAATCTCGTATCGGATAGGTTTCCTGACGCCCACGTTAAACGTTAAGATTAAGAATCGCCTTTAAGCTTTACAAACGCACAGCAAATTAAAGCAATAGAGGTCTAACAGGCGCTCTGAAGGCTGAGACGAGAAGGCTCAAGTGTGCGGTTGGCAGAAAGATAAATACGGCGTATCTTGGAAAATTATTCCTCCTGAACTTACCGAGATGATAAGCGACCTTGATCCTGAAAAATCGGAAAGAGCTATGAAAGCATTGCTCCAAATGAAGAAAAAAATTGAGATAAAAACTTTAAAGCAAGCGTATGAGGGTTTGGAATCAATATTGAAGGAGGGTTGAATAGGGCTTCTCCTTTTTTATTGATGTATTAGGCAGATTAGTGGAGTAACCACCTCAAAGATATACAAAAAGGGTATGGAGCTTTTCTTTTAAAGCAAAGTTCCATACCCTTTTTGAAATTAATCCAGAAAATTACATTCCCATTTCGCCACTGTCGTAGTTAAACTGCCACTCAATTCCAAATTTATCTGTTAAACTGCCGTAGCATTTGCTCCAGAATGTTTCTTGGAGCTCCATACGTACAGTGCCTCCTTCTTTTAGTTTACTAAAAGAAGATCTAATTTCTTCCATGTTCTTACTGACGACAGCAAGGCTTATGTTGTTACCTGCAACAAACGGCATACCGGGAAAAACATCAGAAAACATAACATTGCTTCCAATAATGTTAAGCCTTGTGTGCATGATTAAATTTTTTGCTTCCTCTGGAAGAGTAAATTCCGGGTTAGGTGGAGCATCCCCAAAGGTCATAAATTGAGGTTGATCTGTCCCATAAACCTGAGCGTAAAACTCGACGGCCTCACGACAGTTTCCATTAAAGTTAATGTACACATCAACAGCCACTTGCATCACTCCTTATTTTTAAATTGTTAGTCATTGTCAATTACTTACTTTATTTATTAATAATATCATTTAACAGTACATAATCAAAAATATTAACTGGTTATTAAGCTACTATGAAAGAACGAAGTAATCTTTCATATTCTGTGGTGAAGTAGGGCTTCATGGAGGGACGGGATTCGATTGTTCGATAAGTGGGCTGCATCCGGCAGTCCTTTTTTTTGTTCAGCTATAGGGCAGAAGAGCGTAATAAATTAAGGACATATTGATTACTAAAAAAGGTTTTTTCTTCCTTACATAGAACATTATATCTAGTACTTTTGAAGAGGGAGAACCAACTTTGAAAAAAATAATCGTATCGACAACGCTAGCTTGTATGTTATTAGCCACTCCTATCAGCGCCCAGACTGTTCAACTGACTGATATAGATGGACACTGGGGTAAAGCAGCAATTGAATGGGGACTACAGAAGGAAATGGTAAAGGGATATGATAATGGAACATTTCAACCTAACAAGACGGTAACTGAAGCTGAATTTTTAGCGATGGTTCTTCAATTTTTCCCGAATTCTAAGGAACAAATTCAAATTTTAAATCAGGAAGGACGTTCAAAATCTCATTGGTCTGATGATTTTTACGAGGTGGCTAAACAATTCAATCTACCTTTCAACAGTCAGAGAGATAGAGCAATCAACCGAGGGCAAGTGGCAAGACTCATTTCAGCTACGATGGGAAAAAACTTTGCTGATTCCGATGATGCAGTTCGTTATCTATTGGTGAATCAATTAAGCAAAGGCAAAAAAAGTCCAACAGTTGAAGGTTACGAACCCTCTTCTAACCTTACACGTGCCGAGGCTTTGCAATTTCTTCGCAATATTTACATTGCGAAAGGCGGAAATTTAGGCGAGATGAAGGACAACCCTTCGAGCGAGATTGATTCTTATGAGGTTAGGAAGCAGTACCAAGAGTTCTTGGGGTCGGACTTTCCGAAAGGTATAGATGGTAAACTTAAGTCAGCTTCAAAAGCTGTTGTTCCACCAAAGGGGTACTCTCAAGAAGAATTTGAAAAATTAACTACTGAAGCTTATCAGCTAATGAAACAAACCGTTGTTTCAAATGGAAAAGTAAAAGTATTCCTTCCTAAGCCCACAAAAGAAAATGAACTAGTTATCGTAAGTTCATATGATAGAACCAATGGGGACGAAAAACAATACTTTGCACCTTGGAAAAAACCTGTACCTACTACTGCGGAATATACTATTGATAATGCGTTTATGATTAGCGTTTGTCTTACAAAAGATGCTGAATCAGGATATGTTCCCGTAGTTGTAGCCACTTATAATAGTGCAAAGAAAACTATTCAAGTGAACGGGATGATTGTAGAACAAAACGTTACATTTTAACAAAAAGGATTTTAAAAAATCCTCGAAATCAATAAACGAAGGAAATAAAAACTCCGTATTTTCTCCACGAACACCTATTTTTTTACAAATAGTTGTTACAATAGCAGGAAAGAAAAGTTTTTCATCTTCGGTACTGATATTTTTTACATCAGAAATGTTATTGAACGGGATTCGATTGCGTGATATGCGGATGCTTCGACAACCCTTAATCCATATCGTTCATTAAAGCGAGATGATAGTCAAATGAATCTTAGTGAATTCAAAGAAAAGATCATTTTCTTAACTGAAAAAGAAGGAAAGAAACTCCGTGATGATTACATAAATAGGTTTGTTGATTCCGAGAGCTTTTACTTTAAAGAATATATCGAGAAGACAATAAAGTGTAGTGATGGGATATGTTATACAGGATATCTATGGGACTGCTTAAAAACGTCCGAAGTCATCACATTGGAAGTGTTCCACCGATATAAAGATAAGATCGGATATGTCTTTGTGTTTTGGGATATTCACTCGAAAGATAGGATTTTTATTGAAGACTATTGGAAATTCGGTAAAACCTCCGTACTAAGTGTTGATTTCGAGTGTTTATTAAACAATTTGGAGTATCTCCCTGAAGATATCTATATTTTTGATAAGACATTAAAATGGACTTTTATCCTGACGCACGAGGATGTCGATAATGAAAGATGGTGTTTGAAGTCGGGAGAATTCAACTTCTGACGTTTTTACATGGGCTGCTTACTTCACTAACGGGGATCGATAGCGGAATAACTCGGATTGGCCCCTTCAGTACCGTTTCTAATCTCAGAGACGGTTTTTATTTGTCTTGAATCACATATAATTCTCGCGTGAAAGTCGAATTATACGCTGAAAACAAAAACGATAATCAATTGTGATTATCGCAGACTCGAATCTTAATAATTGATCAC
>NZ_JAKFCQ010000137.1:0-13332 GCF_036676585.1 Robertmurraya sp. | reverse complement strand
CCCTGTCTTTTAATCTATTAATGAATAACTCTCATAACTCTACCATTAAACGTATTTGCCCAATATCCACTCGACATATTAGCAATGGCTACACCTGTTGAGCTTTGCGATCCGATAAATTTGCCACCGCCGATATAAATTCCAACATGTCCATCCTGTTTGTATGTATTAAAGAATACCATATCACCAGGACGCATCTCATTTACAGATACAGGTGTACCAGTATTTTTTAAAGTCTCCGTGCTAGCACCAACGCGAACACCAGCCTGTGAAAATGCCCAAGAGACAAACCCAGAACAGTCAAAACGTCCATTCGCGATGTCAGAGGCTGTTCTTCCACCACCAAATACATAGACTGAATTCCCAATATACTTATTGCCTGCATTTATTACAGTCGAAATAGAACCAGATGAGACTGCTGTATTTGAAACAGGTATTGAATTAGAGCTGCTAACTGAAGTTCCTTTACTTGTCCCAGTTTGTGATTTCGGTGAGACAGAAACCGCTGTTATCGCAGCCTCCGCAGCTCTTTGTAATTCTGCTTTCTGCTCTTGAAGGCTTGAAATTTCTGCTTTACTATCATTTTCTTGGTTTACTAACTGTGCTCTTAGAGCCTCATTGTTTGCCTTTTGCTCAGCAATTTGAGCTTGCATTCCCTCTAGTTCAACCTTCATACTGTTCAGGTCGTTTAGCTTTTGCTCGACTTCCTTGTATTTCTCTTGTACTTCCTTTCTATCCGCTTCATGCGCTTCTATCATTTCCCGGTCAGCATCGAGTATTGTTGCAACTACTCCAACACGGTCAATAAAATCACCAAAACTTTTTGAACCAAATACT
Organism: Robertmurraya sp.; assembly: GCF_036676585.1. Taxonomy (NCBI): domain Bacteria; kingdom Bacillati; phylum Bacillota; class Bacilli; order Caryophanales; family Bacillaceae; genus Robertmurraya; species Robertmurraya sp. The sequence goes on along the minus strand of NZ_JAKFCQ010000137.1, from coordinate 12,495 downwards.
ACATCGAAATAACTTAACTGACCACCGCTAGCTTGATACGAAACAGCACGGGCTTTCAAAGTTTCATTACGGGCAGTAATTCGTTCTTCAATCTCGGAAATTACACTGTTTAGTTGGTCAATTTCAGCCTGATATTCAACAATTTGAACATTTGTAGATTCAATTTTAGCACTGTTGTCAGCAATAGCTTGTTCATTTTTTTGTATTTGTACTTCTACTTCCGAACGCTGTGCTTGTAAACTACTAAGCTGTTGTTGAGCGCTTACAATATTGCTTTGAATATTTTGAATGGATTCGGCATTCACTGATGAAACAGTAAGTAAGCTACTAAATCCTACTGTAAATGTTGTAATAATTGTAATTAATGAAGTTTTCTTCAATTTAGGATCCTCCCTGCTTCTACGCAGCGACACAAATTATATGTATAATTAGCATTTCGACAAATAGCTATGATAATAGTATTATATCATCAAAATTTGACAATAAAGATTACAAATATATTTCAAATATCACTTAATTCAACATGATTTTTAAAAATATAATAGAATTCTAGTTCTGGACAACTGGTACGCCTAAATGGTTGGAACCTGTTACAGACGAAGAATATGAGGTTGTAACTAAATTACTTTTAAAATATGAATTTAAGAAAATGACAAAGCATACATAGAAAAAGGCATTAATCCCCCTGGATCAATACCTAGAATAGCTATTGTTGCTATGATGGTCGGTTTTTCGCTTATCATCTATCTGTATCAATTGTGGCAGGACGAAGTGCTCATACAGTCCAAGGCGAAATCATAAATGACGAAGAGCTGAATTAGCTTCCCCTTCATTGGAAGGAAAGCGAAGTAACGAGGACTTTGAGATTTCCGAGTCGAAGACTGACTTCACACTATGCGATAACCTTGCTCGGCTTTTTTTTGCAAAGATGGCGGCAGCAGTTATAATCCGTGCACTTACCACAAGAATTCTCCCCTGAATCAAATACTCCATGCTTATGAGTCTATTTATATGGTATGGTTCACCTTCATCAACATGAGAATCTCTTGGTTGTGATGGTTTTCATCTCCCTTCTTTTTAAAAGAGGTTTTTCCTTAATTGAGGAACCCAGCAAAAGTAAAATAGACGGAGTTTTTCCGGTTAGAAACAGAATGAAGCTCGTTTCGGGGCATATAAGGGGAGATTTTCCGGTTATGCAAAGCAACCCCCGCCCATTTTCAAGTTTTTCGAGCCAATAGGCGGAATCTCTCCGACTATTAGAACTATTTTTTATTATTTTTACTACTTAAGCGGAATTTTTCCGTTTATTTATCAGATACGGTGCTTAACCTGATGTTCAGAAAACAAGCAAACAATATAATTGAAAGCCAAGCATACAAATAGGTATGCTTGGCTTTCTTGTTAACTATACTATCTGAGTTAATTATAGCGTTGCCCTATAATACTGTTTGTTCAACATTTTTTACAATATGAAATAACAAAGAAGAAACTAATAAAAAAAGCCACACCCTTTTCGAATTGGATTAAGCGTAGCTTTTCTAACTTTTAATGGTTATTTTTGTATAGATTGTTGTTTTTCCGCAATTATTCTATTTTTGACCCTTTTCAATATAGCTAAGGTCACCCACCTTCTCTATGCTATATTCGCCATTTTTATATTTAATGGTGGTAACACTAGCATTTTTCAAGCCTCCAGCAGGAAGCTCGTACCCTTCAGCTAAAGTATCTACTAACGCACCAATACTTAAACCGTGAGAGACAATTAATACATTGATGTTCCCTTTTTTGCTTTCTTTTTTAGCAATCTCATCAATGCTTTCTTTCAAACGTTTTTTTATGGTATCATAGTCCTCGGCTGGCCAATTTTCTCCTTCTTTTACTCTGTCTTTATCTAGTTCAGCGACACTATTTGCAAAATCCTTCGGTGAAATCCCCTCAGCCATCCACTGATCAAGTGTCTTCCCTTGGCTGTCTGCGATATCAGTCCACATCGTATGATTTAAATCACCTTCATAACTTCCAAAATTGAATTCTCGTAAACGTTTATCTGTCTGTAGGGATAAATCTGATTTTTTGTTCTCATCTAATATAATATTAGCACTTTGCACACTTCTCCCACTGTCACTACTATAAGCTGCTGAGAATTCAATATCTTGTAAGCCCTTTGCAGCATAACCTACAGTTTTTTCTCCTTCGGGAGTGAGAACAGCATCGGACCATCCTTGAACCCGATCTGTTGTGTTTAGCATGGTTTTGCCATGACGCATAATATAGAAAGTAACTTCTCCATCTTTTACTGATTCGTTCTCTATTTTCTTTGTAGTAGAAGCACTACTGCACCCAACAATCAAAAATATACTAAATACTGCGACAATCAATTGTAATAAACGATTCATTTATTTCTCTCCTTTTTGTGTAACCCCTTATTACTTTGATAATCGTAGCTTGTTCCAATATTCAATCAGTTCTTTTGTATGCTGAACTGTTTGTTGCAAGGGCTGAGCCGAATGAACAATAGGCTCCCGTATACTATCTTTAACAATGGGAGAAACGTCCGAAACTTGTCTCATGATTATTCCTGCATCATCTGATAAGCAATAATCAATAAATAAATCAACAACCTGTCCATTAGGAGCATTCTTCAGCTTTGATATACCGCTAATTGTAGAAAGAGCTTTCCCTTTTAGTTGAATGGTCTTGATTGGTAACCCAGGTGGACTACTTCCCCAAAAATTAAAACTTAGCATATATTCACCAGAGCCAACCATTTGAATAGGCATAAACCCATTAACTGTAACCGCTCCCGTATTTTCCGATAGTTGTTTTACAAATGTCTGAGCATCTGTTTTGCTCATCGTTTGCGCAATCGATGAAAATAAGGTAAAGGCTGTACCAGAGAAGTTTGGATCAGACATTACTATTTTCCCTTTAAATCTTTCATCCATTAAATCTTGGAGTGATAAGGAGGGTGGAATAGGTGTATCATTCATAACCATTTGCCAAAGTTCAGTATTAACTGCAATTGCAAGATGAAGTATTTCAAAGCCAAACCAATAGTTTTCTGAGTCATAAAGTTCCTTTGGAAATGAATCTTTATGTTCGATGGAAATAGGTGTTGATAATTGCTTCGATTTCATAACGATATGGGCATCAAGTGTACCACCAATGACAACGTCTGCTTTCGGAGCATGACGTTCTTCAGTCACACGCCTAACTATTTCTTCGGCTGAGAGCCTTAGAAATTCATATGTGCATCCACGTTGCTCGCAAAAAGATGATAATAATGCCTCCCCAACTTCTTCACTTGTAGCAACATATGCGACAAGATGATGTCCTTTCAAATTAGGAAATCCGTTCCTATCATAAGAAATTGGTGTTGTTGAATTGGAACAACTAACAATTAACAAAGTAATGGTAGTAAGTAAGCTGAAAAGTGTCCATTTCTTCATATCATGACTCCTTATGCACAACAGGTAAAAAAGTGGTTAAATCACCGGCAAAATAAATGGCATTGCCATTTGGATCACCAAGATATCGGATGACGTAATATTTTTTAAATACCGTAATCTGTATAATATCCTCACTTTTCCTTGTCGCTGGTTGTTTATCTTGATAGATGGTCACAAAGCCAGCTTCATCCGATAATGAATGTTCACTATCGTTCCAGCGTTGATGACTAGGCAGTTCTTTCGCTGTTTGTAGCGTTCGTATAAAAGACTTTTTTTGCTCCAATGCTAACGTCTGCTTGAGTCCGGTGGCTTTTAGTGTAATCTCACTAGACTTCGAAGCAAATGTCGCTATACTCTCAGGTGTATAAAATAAGCTGAGTAAATACGTGTAAAAAGCGATTACAGTTGATTTTGGATAGGACTCATCAAACAAGGAATCATTTTTTAAAAGTGCTTCATTCATGAAATATTTTTTTTGGGTGCCGTTTAAATAAATGACCGTACACATCAAAAAATCGCTTTCAGTTTTTAGCATATCAACTGCCATTTTTTGCTGTTCAAGCTTATCTAGGAAACTAGTAAGCTCGTATAAACGAGCTTCATCGTCAATTTGCAATGTACCCCAATTTTGATGGTCAATCACCGCTTGAACTGGAAGAGAGTGAGTTGCTTTTTGAAGCACTTCTTCCTTGTCATTTATCACCTTAACCTCTTTAAAAAAATAGTAGTCTGTATACATATTTACAGCAAAAATGCCCATTGTAATCAAGACGATAAGAAGCATGATAGATAAGAGTCGGTTCACTTTTCTTGCTCTCCTCTAAGATAAGTAATCACTGTTTCAAAATTATCATTTAATTGTTTCATAAATATATCATTAAAACGCTTTCAGTTTTTGCACATGTGATGGAAGTAAAAAAGATAGTGTAATAACCGTACCAGTGTCTGTTGAGACTATGTCCATAAGACCACCTTGTTGTATCATTAGTTCACGACAAATAAACAATCCAAAGCCATTTCCAAGGCTAGATGAGAAATATTTTTGTTCGGCAGGGGCTGTTTTCCATTCGTTAACAAGTTCTTCGTCCATACCAATACCGTTGTCTTCAATATATACATGAAGATATGATTCTGTTTGTTTTGAAGACAATGCAATGAAAGTAGCGTCACTATACTTGATGATATTATCAAATATGTTTAAGAAAATTTGTTTGGTTTTATCCGAATCCATCATGATGTAAACAACAGGAATAGATTGTTCAACATGGATTTGATATTTATCTAAATTTGGTTTCACTACATAAAAAGCAGCTGCAATTAACTGTCTAAGCTCACCAATCATTGGTGAAACCATAAAATGACTTTGACCAAATTTTGACTGTCGTAGCAGTTCTTCAATCAACCGGAACATTCGTTCACTTTCAGTTATGATATAATGATAGCTTTGCTCAACATCAGTTTGCTTTTGTAGCTTTGGAATGAGCTGTGAATATCCCATAATAGCTGTAAGAGGTGTCTTTAGTTCATGTGTAACCCGATCAAAAAAGTCTTTTTGCTTTGCTTTTTCGGCTTCAAGCTGTGAAATGTTGAACTCAATCGCTTCTGCCATCACATTAAACGAATGGGAGAGCTTCGTTATTTCTTCGTAATCAGCTAGATCAATTTTGGTTGCATAATCACCTTCTGATAGTCGCTTTGCCCTCTCACTAAGATGAAGAATAGGTCTACTCAATGAACGTGAAAAACGTTCCACTATATATACAGCAATCAATGATAATATTAAACAAGTAGTTAAGAAAATCACATTCATATTTGTGAGTAAGTTTGTTTCCTTTTTTAAGGGATAGAGAAAACGGACAACACCAACCGTTTGATTATTTATGTAAATTGGATTTGAGAATAATAGTAACGGAAATGATGTTGTTTTCTCGAATGTATAAGATTTCGTTCCTTTTAAGGCTTTGTTAATATCTTTCTTGAGATATGTTAAAGGTGATGGTTCACTATCAGCAAGTAAATCGCCGTCCTTACTGAAAACTTGAATTCTCGTATCCATTCTTTTTGCTAAATAAGGTGCAATGAGTGAAGCACTTCTTTCTAACGAAAAGTCTGTGTTTTCTTGTTCACGTGAAATGTAATTTATCGTATAAGTTTGAGCTTCTATGCTCAAGGTATATAAAGAGCTAACAGCAGTTTCATACACATTTTTTTGAAACTGTGCCATTACAACTGCATACAGTAAGAACATAAACGGGATTAACAAAAATAAAATGGTTCGTTTTAACTTTTTTTGTAGTGACATAGAGACAATCCTCATTTTTCTAGTTTGTAACCAACACCGTAAATTGTTTTAATCTCATTTCCATCATCACCAAGCTTTTTACGTAGCCGCTGAATCATAATATCTACAGCTCTTGTATTTCCCATATACTCAAATCCCCAAATTTTCGTTAGGAGCTCATCTCTTGTAAACACACGCTGTTTGTTTATAATGAATAGCTTTAATAAATCGAATTCTCGATACGTTAGACTAATTTCCTTGTCATTCACAAATACTTTACGTTCCTCAATATGTAATGTAATGGAACCGACTTTTAAAAGATTTGCAGATATTTCGGTTAAAGTATGAGTTTGAAGTCGCCGTTCAATAGATTTCATACGTAATAATAATTCTGTACTATGAAATGGTTTTGTGATGTAATCATCCGCACCAAGCTGGAGACCAAGCAGTTTATCATTCATTTGGCTTTTGGCCGTGAGCATAATAATTGGGATATTCGAATTCTTCTCTCGAAAAATACGAAACAATTGATATCCGTCTGTATCCGGAAGCATAAGATCAAGCAGAATCATTTCTGGTTCTTCTTCCCAATATTCAAGTGCTTCTTTCCCATTGGAAGCCGTAAGAACTTCATATCCCTCTAACTCAAGAGTTAAACGAATAAGGTTTAAAATACTTTGTTCATCATCAATTACTAATATTTTCATATCATCACCTTGGTTTCTATAAGAATTTTGACTATTCTTTTGCAATGGGATCAAATATTTACATTAGTGTACAATGAAATGGTTAGTACGGCTATACTATTAATCTTTAATATTTAACATCAATTTTTGGAAATCTTATGTAATACCTTTAAAAAGAGAGTAGGCGCATGAAAACTATTCATGCGCCTTTCATAGGTCCGTACGTACAGGTCATACGGCTACTCCATAATTATCCTCTATATTAGCTTGATTAATTTTTTATCTTTGAGATTTCTGTAATTATTTTTGGAATATCAATATTATCTAATACTCCTTCAAACTTTTCTGAACTTGGTCCGTAAGCAAAAACAGGAATCATGTTCGCTGTGTGTCCTGCTGTAGTTGGACTGCTTAGAACAACATCCAAACTCACTACTCCGACTTTATAGTACTCTGCAATCATACTTCCCATAATCCAAGAAACTACATTTTCCGGATAAATTGTGCCACTTTGGTCTTTAATCTTAGAAAGGAAGGTAGAAACCTCATGATCCGTTAAATCAATTCCTGCGTATTCTTTAAAAACAGATATTACACTACCAGGAGTATAGCTATTTGTTGAAGGATCTTTAACTAATTTTTTCGCCATGAATTCTGGTGACACACTTATGCCCTTTAATTCTTCAGTCTTCATTGATTCAGTTACAGATATTCCATTTGTTTCGTGGTCAGCAACTACAACAACTAATGTGTTTCCATCCTTCTTAGCCCATTCCACTGCTGTTTTTACAGCGTTATCGAACTCAATCGTTTCTTTCCAGATTCCTGTTGCATCACTTCCATGAGCGGCATGATCAATTCGACCACCTTCCAGCATTAAAAAGAAACCTTTTTTCCCTTTGTTCAAGACGTTGATTGCTCCGTTAAACATTTCTGATAAAGAAGGTTCTTGGCTACTTATATCATCACGGTCAATAACATAATTCATATAAGAATCATTAAATAAACCCAATAACTTATCTCCAGAAGCATTTTTTAATTCTTCTTTATTTGATACAATTGTATATCCTTCTTCCTTAAAGGAATCTACTAAATTAACACCATTTTGCTTTTCCGGTTTGAAGTATTTCCCACCACCTCCTAAAGCGACATCTACCTTATTTTCTAGTATTTGTCTGGCGAGATCTTCATTTCCAGTCCAGCGATCAGCTGTACTACCAACAAAAGCTCCGGGTGTTGCATCTGTTAACGGATGATTCGTTACCACTCCAACTTTCTTACCGCTGTTCTTAAACTTATCAAGTAGACTATCAACTGGAACTCCCTCTGGATCCACACCAATCATACCATTATTGGTTTTAACTCCTGTTGCTAAGGCAGTTCCAGCTGCAGCTGAGTCAGTAACAATATTATTGGCTGAAGAAGTGTGCATTAAGGCTACATTAGGGAGCGACTCCATAAAAAGTCTTCCATCTTTTCCATTCTCAAGTACTCCTGCTAGTCCAACTTGACCTATACCCATTCCATCACCAACTAACATTATTACATTTTTGGGTTTTGTTTTTGTTTCCGCAGCTGCTGCCACATTCTTTTCTTGAATTTGTGAATTTTCAACCAAACCGCAAGCCTGTAGAGAACCGGTTACCAGTATTGCACTAAGAACTACGCCTAACCTTTTAAACTTCTTCATCGTTATCTCCCCCATAATGATAATTTTAAAAAACTAAGAGATTTGTAAGATATGGCCAGTACCTACCTAATCTCCTTTTCAATATGCAGAATTGTTGAACCAAAGACTGAAGATCAAGACCTTTGTTCACTTTTCATGCTCCCTTTTAAAATAATCAATCACTGTTTCAAAATTATCAGTTAATTGTTTCATAAATGTATCATTAAAGCGCTTTCAGTATTATTTGGAATAGTAGACATATTAGAAAAGATCACTATACAATGTTCGAAAATGACAAAAGGGGAGTTGACTAATAGGTCACCTCCCCTTTTGCAATATTGTTTTAAGTTTGGCATACATCTTGTTATTAATTCTCCCGGAAAATCTGGAACCATCTAAGAAACATCTCTAACTAGACTTTTCTATTTACTACTTGTGGAGGTTGTTCAAACCATTTTTCTTTTATTGCTAATAGTAAACCTAAACCATAATATTTCTTCATATCGTCAGAAATTTCGCCAAGTTTAGAAACAATATCGGTTCTTAAACTGGAAGTCATCGCCTGACTTATCATGGTAAAACAGAATATTCCCAAACAAGTATTCACAAAAAACAACATTAATTTATCGGAGAATGGAGAAAAGTCTACATCGGAAATTTTATAATCTCCTGATGCAGAAATCGGAATATTTTCTTTATCAAGAACTTCTTGGAGTGAATCCAAAACTTTTTCGATTCCATCTCTACCATTACTAAAATGCTGTTTTAACTTTTTTTCTTTTGCTAATTTACTAAAAGTGACAAATACCATTTTTGAAAACTGTGCTCGATGAACAATTCTGGATAAATTAGAAACTTCAGCAGTGTTAAGAGGTCGAGATCCACCAAAAAAACCATTGAGGTATGTCATCGAATCAGCAAATTCTAACTCACTTTCTATCGCTACTTGTGGAGGTTTCAAATATACTCCTTGTGATAACATCAAATCTACTAGTTTATTCTGTATGTTTACAGAAAAAGCAATGTTTTTTTGAAAATGATTTCGCACATCGCTTCTGGTGCAATCTGATATTGCAGATGGATATGTACTCATCGATAGGTGTGTTAGATCAAAACAAAAGTACAAAATAAATGTATCGGAAAATACTTTGAGTGCATCAATCCTTACGTCTTCATTCGTAAAACCAAGAGGGATTGTAAAATTCTCTTTAATAAAAATCTCCTTCAGTTCACTAAGATTTTCTTGAGATTGATTTAACATCTTTTCTACCGCTTGTTTTATTTCAATATTTTCTGTGCTTGCATAAAAGTACTCAAAAAGCCTTAACTCCATACTACTTTTGATATAGGAAGACCAAATGTTTGAGACCTCGTTTGCGGTTAGTTCTACAATAGGCATATTGGTTTTGGTATGACTCAATTTATCCCACTCCTTTCTTATTAGTTTTTTCCCATTCTGTATTAATTATTTTTGAAATATTAAGTCCAACATTTCACAAAATACTACTAAACAAACCAAGAATGTAACAAGATGTTTCATTTATGTAACACATAATTTTAGTTGTTATCCATTACAATAAAGCCTTGACCTATTTTCTATTCAACAGAACAAAAATAAAATAGATATAATCTGACTCTATAAAAATTAGAAGAGATATCAAATATACTTGTCTTCAAGATGAAGAATAGGAAGGGTTAAAAAATGAAAAAGGCTATTTTCTTGGACATCGATGGAACTTTGGTTAACGATAAACTTATTATCCCTGAATCAGCCAAACTTGCCGTACAAAAGGCTAGAGAAAATGGCCACCTTGTTTTTATTTGTACGGGAAGGCCAAAATCGCTAATTTCCCCTGATATACTGGAAGTTGGGTTTGATGGGATGATTGGTTCTGCTGGAGGGTACATAGAAATGGATCAAGAGGTGTTATTACACGTAAATGTTAAAAAAGAGGATGTAAAGCATGTTGTAGACTTTTTTAACCATCATGGCATCGAGTTTAATCTGGAATCAAACATTGGTATATTTACTCGTAAAAATGGTAACACTCGTATGCGTTCGATTTTAGAACAATTACATAAAGCTGATCCTAATTCAAAGATAGACATAGAAAAAGGATTTGAGTCTATTTTCGATACTATTATTGAGAGTGAAGACTTACTTAGAGATGATATTAATAAGATTTCCTTTTTTGGATCAAAATTACCCCTTGAGAGGATAAAAGAAGAATTTGCATCTAAATTCACGGTCATTCCTAGCACAGTAGCTGCTTTCGGAGAAAATTGTGGTGAAATATCCATTCTTGGTGTAAATAAGGCGACAGGTATTGAAAAGATAATTAATCACTTAAACATAAAAAAAGAAGATACCTTTGGATACGGTGATAGCTGGAATGATTTAGAAATGCTTGAATTCGTCCACTACGGAATTGCAATGGGAAATGCAAATGAAGCTGTTAAGAAAATAGCTAATGATGTGACAGATACACATGATGAGGATGGCATCTATAATAGTTTTAAAAAATATGGATTGATCTAAATAAGCGTTCTCAATACTTATCATTTCAAATATAATCAAGCTAGCAAAAGAGAATGGGAGGAGTTTTTTATGTTAACGATTGCTTATATCGGAAATGGCAAAAGTACGAACCGCTATCACCTACCTTTTTCATTAAAAAACGGAAACATTCGAGTGAAAACTATATACTCTCGACGAGATAACAGTGTTTGGGAGAAAATACCTGAAGTAAATTATGTTCATGATTTAAATAAAATCTGGCTCGACGACGAGATTCAATTAGTCGTCATTTGTACTCCAGTAGAACATTATGAATATGCTAAATTGGCACTAGAAAAAGGCAAACATGTACTAGTCGAAAAGCCATTTACACAGACTTCTGACCAAGCAAAAGAGTTATTTACCTATGCAAAAGAAAAGAATCTATTTATTCAATGCTATCAAAATCGCCGATTTGATTCAGATTTCCTAACCGTACAAAAGGTTATTAATAGTGGCGTATTAGGAGATATTTTAGAAGTGGAAATGCACTATGATTATTTCAGACCTGAAGTACCAAAGTCTTTAAAGTTTTCTAGAGAACACAGCTATCTGTATGGACACGGATGCCATACAATAGATCAAGTACTCTCTTACTTTGGTAATCCAAATCATATTACTTATGATGTGAGACAACTTCTTGGAAAAGGACATTTTAATGACTATTTTGATTTGGATTTCTTTTATGACTCCAAAAAGGTTTCTGTTAAATCTAGTTATTTCCGTTTGAAAGAGCGTCCTAGCTTTGTCGTTTATGGCAATAAAGGTGTTTTTGTTAAACAAACAAAAGATAGACAAGAAGAACACTTGAAACTATTTTATATGCCAACCAATAAGGATTTTGGGATTGATTTACCAGAACACTATGGCGTTCTAACTTATGTGGATGATGATGGAAACTATCATGAAGAGAAAGTCATTTCTGAAGTTGGTGACTACGGGCGAATTTACGATGGAGTGTATGAATCGATCCTTAATGAAAAAGAAAAAATTGTTAAGGATGAAGAAACCATACGGCAAATGGAAATTTTAGAAGAAGGGATTAACCATATCAAAGAGTAAATACTCTCCAGTTATAAACACCCTATGATATGTCAAGAATTAAGACATAATCATAAGGAGCTGGAGTACTATGATCCATAAATTAAATAAACTAGGTGAAACAGATAATAATTGGTCCAATCTCAAAATGATTGGAATTAGCACAGAAGAGCACTATCAATGGTTGTGGGAAGTTTATCTTCATTATGGAGAAGTAAAACGCATACTAAGTTCAAAAAGAGCGGTTGGTATGTACGGAGGAAGAGAAGCAGCGTGGAATTCTGTTGGATATACCCCTCCTGAAATCGAAGAATATGTTAGTAATCTAGGTAAAATGATAGAACAACTGTACATTCCCACGAAGGATATAGAAAACCAACATATTTCAGATATATCATAACATCAGAACATTGGCCCCTTCTCAAAGAGTTGGGGCATTATATTTATCCAGATTTTGTAGCATCTTCTATAATCCAGTCAGATGCGCTCAGTAAATCAGGAAATACGGCATCCGCTAGTGGGTCACTCTCTCCAAGAAAAACGCCTTTTGTTCCTACATTCTTCCCTGCTTGGATGTCTGTGTCAGTATCACCGACCATATAGGACTGAGCAAGGTCAATATGATATCTCATGGCTAAGTCGGTAATCATTTTAGAGCCAGGTTTTCTGCATTCACACCCCGATTTTGGCTTGTGCGGACAGTATGCTACATCTTTAATAATAGCTCCCTCTTTTTTAAGCTCAGCTATCATGTGCTCATGGATCGTTTCTAGTTGATTCACTTTCATGAATCCTAGCCCGACTCCCCCCTG
>NZ_JAKFCQ010000136.1:0-11288 GCF_036676585.1 Robertmurraya sp. | reverse complement strand
CACACCCATTAGAATGTCTGTAGGGTTATGAGATACCGTACCAGCAAGCATGAAAGAGAAGTTCATGACTAGACCAAAGAACATAGCAGCACTTGTAAAGCAACCAAGAATTAATCCTAAACCGACTAAAAACTCGCCCCAAGGTACAAGGAAATTAAATAGATCCACGTTTGGTAGTGCCACACCTTCAAGGAAAGATACATACCAACCATAAACAATTCCATCTGGACCAGCCACAGGGTTTGCAATAGAACCTTTTAAAAATCCAGCAGCATCAAACCCACCACCAGTTATTTTGCCCCAGCCTGCTGTCATCCAAGCGTAACCGAGATACACACGTAATAATGTAAGAAGCGCTGCAGAAATCTTGTTTTCTCTTAAAAATTGATTAAACATAAATGATTCCGCCTTTCGAAAATGATTTAATTAATGATTACACTCATAATATACGACGTGACCATAGTAATAACCACAGGGATATACGTTAGTTCACAGTTTGTTAAAAGCTTATTGACCGAAGTGTGAACTATGTCACTTTTATGAACAACAGGAATAGACAAGTTTGGTGGAAATAAGTATGTATTTCCCAGGAAAAGAGTATTTCCGACAAAAAAACAACCCATTCGTTGTCGAATGAGTTGTTCAGTAAGGGTTATTTCTCTTCCTTTAATAATGCGATAGATTCATTAAATTCTTTTTCAATTTGATCATTGTGTTTAAATGTGAGGATGCTGACAATAATCGCAACGATCGCATTGAGGATGAAGCCAGGAACAATTTCGTATAAGTCAAAAATTCCACCCTCAGCTTGTTTCCATAAAATCACCGTAATGGCACCTGTGATTATCCCTGAAATAGCTCCCCAGTTCGTCATCTTTTTCCAGAAGAGACTGAGGATAATAACAGGACCAAAGGACGCGCCAAATCCTGCCCAAGCGTAGGCAACGAGTGAAAGAATCGTATTGTCTTGATCTAAGGCTAATAATAAGGCAATAACAGCCACTGTTAATACGGCTAATCTTCCTAATAAGACATAATGCTTGTCGGTCGCTTCTTTCTTTAATAATACTTTGTATAAATCTTCAATAAGAGCACTTGAAGTAACAATGAGCTGAGATGAAATGGTGCTCATGATCGCAGCTAAGACAGCGGCTAGTAAGAACCCTGCAATGATCGGATGGAACAAATATTGCCCAAGTTCAATAAAGACAGCTTCTGGATTAGAAAGGGTTAAATCAGGATTTTTCTTAAAATACGCAATCCCAATCATCGCTGTAAGGATGGTTCCAATTAGAGAAATTATCATCCAGGTCATCCCAATGCGACGGGCACTTTTTATTTCTTTAACGGTCGTGATGGCCATAAAACGTACGATGATATGTGGCTGGCCAAAGTATCCTAACCCCCACGCCATAGCCGAGACTACTCCGATGAAGCTAGCCCCTTTTAATAAATCCAAAAAGTTTGGATTCACAAGTCGAACGGTTTCAAACGTTTCAGAAGGTCCACCTGTTGCAAATACACCAATAATAGGGACAAAAATAAGTGCGAGTAGCATCATAAGTCCTTGAATAAAGTCGGTATAACTTACGGCCAAGAACCCACCAAATAAGGTATAAGCAACAACAACAGCAGATACGATCAATAAACCCGTATGATAGCTAACACCGAAAGAGCTCTGAAAAAATACGCCTCCTGATACCATTCCGGAAGAAACATAAAACGTAAAGAAAACAAGAATAACGATACCAGAAACAATTCGAAGAAGCATCGTACGATCTTTAAATCGATTCTCTAAGTAACCAGGAATTGTGATTGAGTCGTTTGCGACTTGAGTATAGGAACGAAGTCTTGGAGCAACAAGAACCCAGTTGAGGTAGGCACCTATGGTGAGTCCGATGGCAATCCATGCATCGACCATTCCATTGACATAAATGGCTCCAGGTAACCCCATTAAAAGCCAGCCACTCATGTCAGCTGCACCTGCACTGAGTGCTGTTACCGCAGGACCTAATGAGCGTCCGCCTAACATATAGTCCGTCAGATTACTAGTTTTTCTGTAAGAGTACCAACCAATTAGTAGCATACCCGCCATGTAGATCGCAATGGAGATCGCTTGGTAAAATTCATTCGACATATACCTTCCCCCTTTATTATAGTGAAAAACTAATTATAAAAATATATGCAATATTCTATCATTATTATGCAAACGTGACGATATTTTTTTACCCGAAATAAATCGTGAAAGTGGTAACAAAAAAGCTTTTCTTAGAAAGTATTGGATCCATTTTTCGAATAATAATTCATTAGTTGAAAATACTTAAAAAAATTCAATCAAACGTTTGATTGAATTTTTTAGTCTTCATTTTATAGGTTTAGGAGGGATTCTGTCATCCTTAAGCTTCTTATCATTAATTTTTAACTCCGTATGATTCAAATAATTACGGATATTGGAACGGTGTAAAAAGAAAAGGAGAAGTAAGAATAAGAAAAAAATAAGATCTGTATGATAGCCTTCCTCAAAAAAGGAATAAATCAGCATGGCGACCCCAACGGATATCGAACCGAAAAAAACATATTTTGATAGAAAAATAACTATGAAAAAGGTAAGAAAGGTAATTAGAAATAAAACAGGATTATAAACGATTAAAAAACCAGCAGTGGTCGCAATGGCTTTCCCCCCGCGAAACCCTGCAAAGATCGGAAAACAATGACCAATCACCGCAATTAATCCCGCATACAATGGATCGAGATTGGAATGAAGCAGCAAGGGTAAATACGTCGCAAGGGCCCCTTTGCCAACATCAACGAGAAGCACAATGATTCCTGCCTTCTTTCCAAGAACCCTAATGGTATTGGTAGCACCAGGATTGTTACTACCGAGCGTTCGAATATCCACTTGAAAGAGCCATTTTCCAACGAATAATGCGGTTGGAATGGAGCCGAGTAAATAGGCTATGATAAGTAGACCATACTCCATATGATTCCTCCTTACATTTAATTGTTATTTGTCTAAATTTTACCATATTCCTACCGGTGCTGTTAGAGTTGAGATTTTTACTTTTACCTATCTCCATGATATGATAGATTGTCAACAAATTTGCAGGAATGTAAGCAGTGAGATATGATATTAATGTTAAATGATGGAATCGACATCGGAGTATACATACTAATAGAAAAAGAACCTTATTTTTTGAAATAGGATGATGAAAATGAAAAGAGCAAGAATTATTTATAATCCTACCTCAGGGAGAGAAGCCTTTAAAAAGCAATTGCCGGAGGTACTGCAAAAGCTAGAAATGGCCGGTTATGAGACTTCTTGTCATGCAACAACTGGTGCAGGTGACGCAACAGAGGCGGCTAAAATTGCCGTTGCTCGAAAATACGATCTTGTCGTAGCGGCAGGTGGAGACGGGACGATCAATGAAGTGGTCAATGGACTTGCTGAGCAAGAGTATCGTCCAAAGCTTGGAGTCATTCCAGTTGGAACAACCAATGATTTCGCCAGAGCTCTGCATATCCCGCGGGACATTGAAGCGGCAGCTGATATTATCGTTAAGGGAGATACGATTCCTGTTGATATCGGCCGAATCAATGACAAGTATTTTATTAATATTGCGGGTGGCGGTCGTTTAACGGAGTTAACGTACGAGGTGCCAAGCAAACTGAAAACAATGCTTGGGCAACTGGCTTATTACTTAAAAGGCATTGAGATGCTTCCTTCCATTCGTGCGACAGATTTAAGTATTGAGTACGATGGAAAGCTTTTTGAAGGAGAGGTCATGCTGTTTCTTGTCGGGCTAACCAACTCAGTGGGTGGCTTTGAGCGACTGGCTCCCGATGCGTCGATAAATGATGGAATGTTTACTTTATTAATTTTAAAGAAGACAAACCTTGCAGAATTTATCCGCATCGCCACATTAGCTGTACGCGGGGAGCATGTTAACGACCCGCATGTTATTTATACAAAGGCAAACCGTATCAAAGTCCACTCAGAGGAAAAGGTTCAGCTCAATCTGGATGGAGAATTCGGAGGTCTTCTACCTGCGGAGTTCGTGAATTTATACCGACATTTAGAAGTGTTTGTACCGATTGATCAAATACGTGAGCAGGACCGACCAGCGGAAGGTTGGAATGTTTCAGGAAACTAATCACTACATAGGTGGTTAGTTTCTTTTTGTAATTTCGTATCAGAGATGGAGTTATGATACAATTTTTCATATCGAAAAATGATAAAGGAAGTAACCAATGACAAAAACAATACCCGTTCAAAAAAATGATTATATAGAAGTTGAATTTGAAGACTTAACACATGACGGTGCAGGTGTAGCCAAAGTGGATGGCTATCCGTTATTCGTCAAAAACGCTCTGCCAGGTGAAAAAGCAAAGATAAAGGTCATTAAGGTCAATAAGGGATATGGATTCGGCCGTTTAGAGGAAATCCTTGAACAAAGCCCGTACCGTGTAGATGCCCCATGCCCGATTTACAAGGAGTGTGGAGGCTGCCAGCTTCAGCATCTGAGCTATGAAGGACAGCTACTAGCGAAGGAAAAACAAGTAAGAGATGTCCTTACCCGTATCGGCAAGCTAGAAAATGTAAAGGTTCATCCTGTATTAGGCATGAGTGAGCCTTGGAGATACCGAAATAAAGCACAAGTTCCTGTAGGTGAGCGTGAAGGTGGCTTGATTGCCGGTTTTTATCAGCAGCGCAGCCATGAAATTATTGATATGGAAGCATGTATGATTCAGCAGGAAAAAAATGACGAGGTCGTACAGGCGGTTAAGAGAATCTGTACAAAATATGGTGTCACGGCCTATAACGAGCAGCGTCATAAAGGAACATTAAGGCATATCATGGCTCGACATGGACAAGTCACGAAGGAAGTCATGGTCGTTCTTGTAACACGTACCCCAGAGCTTCCAAACAAAGAGAAGATCGTTAAAGAAATCGTGGAGAGTGTTGAAGGGGTTAAATCGATCATCCAGAATGTCAACTCAAAGAAAACCAATGTCATCCTTGGCGACGAGACTCGTGTGTTATGGGGAGAAGAGGTCATCTATGACTTAATCGGCAACGTCAAATTTGCAATTAGTTCAAGATCGTTTTATCAAGTAAATCCAGAGCAAACGAAGGTACTTTATGACCAAGCCCTTTCTTACGCTGAATTAACTGGTGAGGAAACCGTGATCGATGCTTATTGTGGAATTGGAACGATATCGCTGTTTCTGGCGCAAAAGGCCAAGAAGGTGTACGGAGTTGAAATTGTTCCTGAGGCGATTGCAGATGCGAACCGGAATGCAGAGTTAAATGGGATTGGAAATGTAGAATTCGCGGTAGGAGAAGCAGAGGTCGTGATCCCTAATTGGTATAAGGAAGGGATTGTAGCGGATGTACTTGTCGTGGATCCACCGCGTAAAGGCTGCGATGATGCCTTGCTTCAAACCATTATTGAGATGAAGCCTAAGAAGGTGGTTTATGTGTCTTGTAATCCGGCTACTTTGGCGCGGGATTTGCGAGTGCTTGAGGATGGTGGGTATACGACACTAGAAGTTCAGCCTGTTGATATGTTTCCGCATACGACGCACGTTGAGTGCGTGTCGCAGTTGATTTTAAAATAATTTCTCCATCACTATCCAAGCCATGTTGAGTGCTGTTCATTACTTATCAGAAGAGAATTATTTTAATAAAGGCATCCATATTGGATGCCTTTTGCAGTATAAATAAATCTCCCAATCCCATTTTAGCCGCCCATTTTTGCTGCTCTCATTATTTCTTCTATTCGCTGCTTTCTCCAAATATCTGAGATTTTTATATTTGCATTTTTAAATTCATCTTTTACGAACAAAAGAAACAGACCCTACTGGATCTGCTTCGTTTTATGATGGATTTGTTGACCATAATCCAGCTGTTTTAACAAATACTCTTGGATTTAATTTTAAACTAGCCACGACTAATTCTGCAAGGTCTTCTGGGTGCATCACGTTTTCTTCATTGCCTTTAACAAGATTTGTATCAATGGCTAAATCTGTAACGACCGTACTTGGCGTTAAAGCAGTAACACGGACATTATGTTTTCTTACTTCTAGCATAAGTGATTCTGTTAGCCCTAATACAGCGAATTTAGAAGCACTGTAAGCACTTGTAACAGGAGCACCTTTTTGGCCAGCAGATGAAGAGATATTGATGATATCTCCTGATTTTCTTTCGATCATTCCTGGTAATACTGCTCTTGTTACATTATACACACCCATTAAATTGACTTGGATGATTTTTTCCCATTCTTCTGGTGTTAAATCAAGGAATCCACCAAATTTAGCAACACCTGCATTGTTGATTAGGATATCAATTGGACCTAAGTCTGATTTGATATGTTCAACAGCATGAGTAACGGATTCAAGATCGGTAACATCTGCTGTTGCTGCAGAAACCCTTACATCAAATTGTGCTAGTTCAGCAGCTACCTTTTCTAGATTAGACATATTTAAGCCGATTAGGCCTAAATGAACACCTTCTTTTGCTAAGGCGATAGCAGTAGCACGTCCAATGCCTCTTCCTGCGCCAGTAACTATTGCAGTTTTTCCATTTAAAGAAATCATTTTATCACTCCTAAATTTAATACAAATTGAAGTAGTTCATTCTAACAGAAAGACCGCAATCTTGCATGGAAACAGCTTGCGGTCTTTCCGATTTAGAACTCGAGGAATAAATTTATTCTAAGTTGGCGTGTCTACCGTACATTTTATTGGTATCCAAACCTTTTTTCTCCATGAAGCGAAGAATCACAGCGTCGTAAAATAGTAAAAGTGTTTGCTCAAATAATGAGCCCATTGGTTGAATCGTCTTAAAATCACTCTCCGACTGATCTTTAGGTGAGCCAGGCAACTTAATTGTGATATCCGCTAATTGTCCAATAGTGGACTCAGGGAAAATGGTTACAGCTGCAATCGTCCCACCGATACTTTTTGCCTTCTCAGCCATGGAAACTAAACCTTTCGTTTCTCCTGATCCAGATCCAATGATTAAGATGTCATCTTTTTCAAAGTTAGGGGTTACTGTTTCGCCAATCACATAGGCATCTATCCCCATGTGCATCATTCGCATGGCGAATGATTTGGCCATAAATCCAGATCTACCTGCGCCTGCAACAAAGATTTTTTTTGATTCAAGAATCCCATTAACTAATTTTTCAGCTTCATCATTCGAAATTAAATCTACGGACCGATTTAACTCTTTTATGATTTCAGCTAGGTATTGAGTTGTATTCATGCTGAATTACCCTTGATTAATCATTTGTTGCATTTTGGCAGCAGCAGCTTTTTTATCAGCTTGTCCAGTAATCCCGCCACCTACAATGACAAGGTCTGGTTCTACTTTGATGACTTCTGGAAGTGTGTCTAACTTAATCCCACCTGCGATTGCAGTTTTAGCATTTTTTACAACACTTTTGATAGTTTGTAAATCTTCAAATGAGTTCTTTCCAACTGCTTGAAGATCATAGCCAGTATGAACACAAATATAATCAACGCCCATAGCGTCCACTTCTTTTGCACGTCCAGCAAGGTCTTTTACAGCAATCATATCAACAAGGATTTTTTTACCTTGTTTTTTCGCTTCTTCAACAGCACCTTTGATTGACATATCTTCAGCAGTTCCAAGAATTGTAACGATATCTGCACCTGCTTCAGAAGCTTTCATTACTTCATAACCAGCTGCATCCATAATTTTTAGGTCTGCTAATACCTTTAAGTTAGGGAATGCTTCTTTAACTGCTTTTACAGCATGAAGACCTTCATTGATTACAACCGGTGTACCGATTTCAACGATATCAATATGTTCCTCTACTTCTTTTACCAGCTCAATTGCTTCTGGAATATTTACTAAATCTAATGCTAATTGTAATTCCATCTATATTCACTCCTATAATTTTTTTATTGTTGTACAGTGATAATGTCTCCAAAGTGTACAGTAATATAATCCTTATAGTGCTTTATCTGTACCTGCAAGAAATAAGGAATATCATGTCCTCTCACTGAACAATTGCAAGTATACAACGTATGATTCAACATTGAAAGTACGCACTTTTATTTTACATAGTGTTAAAAAGTATACTATAAGACAAACCGCATAAAGTCTTTCTATTAACTTTAAAAGAAACAATGCACCATTCCGCATGGCCTATTTTCTGTATAAGTGCTTGATAATTGCCCAAATTGTCATTGTATTACCTATTTATATGGTGAAGGTGATTTTTAAGTAAAAAGAAGAAAATAATCTATTATATAACCAATCCATTTATTTATTCGAAATTAAAAAGGGTTATATTGTCAGTTGATCCTGGCCAGGGAGAGGATGCTCACCCTGGCTTTTTAATTTATTTAACACAAAAATAGATGAGTCTATTTCCTTTAGTATACTTTTTGTTAGTATGTTCTATTTTTATCACTATTTAAATAAAAAGTGCGTACTTCCATTTAATAAATGTAGGTATTATACTTACATCTTGTTGCAACATTGGATTCACGAAATACTGTGGTAATTGATCAGTCATCTGATCTTCCGCATTCAGTTTAATACGTTGAAATTGGCTATTAAGAGTAATAGTAGTTTTTTAAGAAAGGCATAAGTGAAATTTTAAATTTAGGAGGTATGTAAAATGGAGGCAATGACATTTGTCTTATTTGGGGCGACAGGGGACTTAGCAAAAAGAAAAATCTTCCCGGCTCTATATAATTTATTTTTGGATCAAAAATTACCTCTGCCCATCTCAATTATTGGGGTGGGCAGAGGAGATTTATCAGATACAGATTTCCAAAACCATGTGGAAGATTCCTTAAAAACATTTTCTAGACGATCACTAAATGATGATTCAAACCTTGAAGTGTTTATCCGTGCCTTTCGGTATAGCCATGTAGATGCTATCAAGGCTGAAGGATATAAAGGATTACTTGAACTCGTTAAACAACGTGAAGAAGAATTGAATATTCCAGAAAATCGTATGTTCTACCTATCTGTTGCTCCAGAGTTTTTTAATGTGATTGCTTTCAACATTAAAGAGAGTGGTCTAGGTTCTACTAAAGGTTGGAAACGTCTAATTATCGAAAAACCGTTTGGACATGACTTAAAATCAGCTCAAGAATTAAACGATAAACTAAGTAAAGCTTTTGATGAAGAAGAAATTTTTCGCATCGACCACTATCTTGGAAAGCCGATGGTCCAAAACCTGGAAGCGTTAGGATTTGCAAATCCAGTGCTTCAAGCATTATGGAACAACCAATACATTGCAAATGTGCAAATTACTGCAAGCGAAACAGTTGGGGTTGAAGAGAGAGCTGGTTATTATGATCAAGCTGGGGCTATTCGCGACATGTTTCAAAATCACATGCTACAAATGTTGATGATGACAGCCATGCAGCTGCCAAAACAAATTAGTGCAGAAGAGATCCGCAATGAAAAGAGAAAAGTAATAGAATCACTTCGTCCATTAAAGAAAGAGGATGTGGTGAATCATGTGATTCGAGGTCAATATGGTCCTGGTGAAATCCAAGGTAAACCAGTTGTTGGGTATACAGGAGAATCTGAAGTTGCTCCTTCTTCTTTAAATGACACATTTGTGGCTGCCCGGCTATATGTGGATGATGATTTTTGGAGAGGGGTTCCTTTCTATATCCGTACAGGAAAAAGAATGACAGAGAAATCGACCCGAATTGTGATTGAATTCAAAAATACTTTAAAGGATTTGTATAGGACTCAAGAAGAAGAAACTGCGCCAAATCTTTTAGTGATTGAAATCAATCCAAACGAAAGTGTTTCATTACAATTAAATAGTAAAAACCCATTAAACAATGGAAAAATCGAACCAGTCAATGTTGGTTTTTCTGCTAAGCAAGCAGATATTCCTGAAGCGTATGAGCTATTAATTTACGATGCAATGCGTGGCGACTCAACATTCTTTGCACATTGGAAAGAAGTGGAGTTGTCTTGGAAATGGGTACAGCCTATCTTAGAGGCTTTTGAGGAAAATACAATTTCCCTTCAATTATATCCATCCGGGTCAATGGGACCAGATGCTTCCCATCAATTATTGGCAGAGGAAGGATATAAATGGTGGTAGTAATAAAAGATGAAGAATATTTTTAGATTATTAAGGAGGAAATGAACATGAAAGTTGGATTAATTGGTTTAGGAAAAATGGGATTAAACTTAGGTCAAAATTTAATTGATAACAAGCACGAAGTAGTAGCTTTCGATGTAAATGGAAGTGCCGTTGAAGAAATAAAGAAATACGGTGCTCAAGGTACATCTGATTTAAAAGAACTTGTTGAATCATTAGAAAAACCAAGAGTTGTATGGATTATGGTTCCGCATGCTGTGGTAGATTCAGTAATTGATGTAATAACACCATTATTAGGCACTGGAGATATCGTAATTGAAGCTGGAAATTCTCACTATAAGGAATCCATTCGCCGATATAACCAGCTAAAGGAAGTAGGAATTCACTTTATGGATGCCGGTACCTCTGGTGGAATGGAAGGTGCTCGTAATGGAGCATGTTATATGATTGGAGGAGACCCTGAAGCCTGGAGCATCGTGGAACCTATTTTCAAGGATACAGCTGTCGAAAACGGATTTATCTATGCTGGTAAAGCAGGGAGCGGTCATTTCTTAAAAATGGTTCACAATGGAATTGAATACGGTATGATGGCAGCGATTGGTGAAGGATTCGAGGTATTAGAAAAAAGCGATTTCGATTTTGACTACGAAAAAGTGGCTAGAGTGTGGAATAACGGCTCAGTTATTCGTTCATGGCTCATGGAGTTAACTGAACGTGCATTTTCAAAAGATGCAAAGCTAGATGAAATTAAAGGGATTATGCACTCTTCTGGTGAAGGGAAATGGACAGTTGAAACAGCTTTAGATTTACAAGCAGCCACTCCTGTTATCGCAATGTCTCTTTTGATGCGTTACCGTTCATTAGACAGCGATACTTTTACAGGTAAAGTGGTAGCTGCATTAAGAAACGAATTTGGTGGACATGTTGTTGAAAAAAACTAACAGAATTACATCTGTCACATTTAATAGAAAATGAGTCAATAAAAATAGGCGAAGAAAAATAGCTCATTATTTGTGAAATGGTAATGAAAACAATGAATATGATGGTAGAAAGGGATGTGAAGGTCATGAATGTATTGGATGCAAAAATGATAAATACTCAGTATGGTATAGAAACTTATCTAGATCTATTGAAAAATGTTGAAGTGAAAGACATTCAATATGTTATAGAGGCAGC
>NZ_JAKFCQ010000135.1:0-7539 GCF_036676585.1 Robertmurraya sp. | reverse complement strand
ACAAAAAACGCTTGGGTTATCTTTAAATAACTCAAGCGCTTTAACTGATATATAATGCTTTTCTATATCTTATTACTACGCGAATGTCTTTTTTCAGCCGCACTTTGTATAAATAAGAAAGCAAATAACCAAACAATACCTTGTATAATTATAGTCGTCCAAATACTGATAGGGAACAAAACGGAAAATAAAAATAACAATAATCCACTAAACAATAACAATGTTAAGCCAATAGAAAATGCCACCTTTTCAGGTAACGCTTTAATTTTATCTAACATACTATCACCTCGCCAAGTCCTTTAAAAGACTAAAGTAATTTTTATCAACTTATTATTGTTCATGTCAAAATTATTAAAGATTACTTATTCAATGTTTGTACACACGATTATTTTAACATAAAATGACAATTACCTGTGTGTATTTTTTACCTATTATTTGAAATAACTCAGAGTCTAGTGTAATAAAATTAGAAAAAGGCTGTCGCGAACGGCAGCCCTAGCTATTATATACGTTCTTCACAGACCCTATCAAGTAAGTACTGGAGAAGCCTCACTTAAATTACTAAAATCGTGATTAATAATTTCTACTAATTTAAATTCTTTGTTCTCGTATTCAAATTTCAAAATACAACAGTTTCCAAGTCTTTCTTTTTGTCTAATGGAACTAGTATGTTCCCAATACTGCATGAATTTTCTACAAGCTGCCCCGTGAGATACGATTAGAACGACTTCATTATCTTCTTCTACTATTTTTTGGACAGTATTAACCATTCTTCTTTGAAATTCTTTTTCTTCTTCTCCACCATAATTAACAAAGAAATCACCATAAGGCAGTGGAGGATTTAAATCTTCACTTTCACCTTCAAACGTTCCAAAATTCCATTCCTTTAATCCTTTTAATCTTGTATAAGGCAGATCAGTCACAATTTCTAACGTGTCACTTGCTCTTTCAGATGTGGAACAATAGGAATGATCGAAAACAATATGATTCTCTTTAAAATATTTTGCAGCAGTCCCTGCTTGTATAATTCCTAGTTCTGTAAGTGGTGAATCACACCAACCTTGAACTTTCCTTCTTTTATTAAATAATGTTTGTCCATGTCTCATGAGATATATCGTCTTTTTCATTTGTATCCCCCTCATTGAAACTAAAAGAATAATTAAATATCAAGTTTACGAGTACCAATCCATTTCACCATTTCAGGATCTCTATGTGAAAAGAACAAGCTTTCTTTCAAGTCTAACATAGAAATCTTCTCCATATCTCCTTCATTTAGCTCAAAATCAAAGATATTAAAGTTTTCTATAATTCTTTCATTCCGAACAGATTTTGGGATGACAACGACTTCTCTTTGTGTCAGCCAACGCAGAATCACTTGGGCAACGGATTTGTTATGCTTTTCTGCAATCGAAACTAATACTTCATTTTGGAAAATATCATTTTTCCCTTCAGCAAAAGGTGCCCAAGACTGTATTTGTACATGATTCTCTTTCATGAATTGAGCATTTTCTATTTGCTGGTTGAATGGATGCGTTTCTACTTGATTAACCGCAGGAACCACTTCATTATGAAGGATTAAATCGATCAAACGGTCTGGATGGAAGTTACTTACTCCGATCGCCTTGATTATACCTTCCCGATATAATTCCTCCATCGCGCGCCAAGAACCGTGTACATCACCAAATGGCTGATGAATTAAATACAAGTCTAAATAATCCAATTGCAGTCTTTCTAGCGATTTTACGAACGCTTTCTTTGTGCTCTCGTAACCTGTGTCCTGAACCCATAGTTTGGTTGTAATGAACAATTCCTCTCTTGGTACACCACTCCGCTTAATGGCTCTGCCCACGGCTTCTTCATTTAGATAAGAGGCAGCTGTATCTATCAGACGATAGCCTGCCATAAGAGCATCATAAACGGCTTGTTCACATTCTTCTGGATCAATCATTTGAAAAACACCGAAGCCTAGTATGGGCATCTTTACACCATTATTCAATATTAATGTTTGCATGATAAATTCCTCCTGTAATTTATATTTTGCGTTTTTAGTAATAGTTAGTTTCATATCTATTCTCCGCTTAAGAAAGCTTTGTACTTAATTATTATGCAACAAATCCTAAGGCGACTGATATCCTATTCCTATCAATTCATTGCCTAATCCTCTCTCCCCCTCTTTCACAACAGAGTTACATCTATTACAATTGAAATATAATAACGGAACAAAGGAGATCGATATGTTTAAAGAAATCCATACATACCAGGGTGAACTTGCCAACCTTATTAAGTCCCACACCGGTCAGGACGGTGGTCATAAGACTCTTATTCCGTCTTTATTTTTCTCTCATTACTCGAATGTAGCCGGACCATTTTACGGTGTTACTAACCCTTCCTTATGCATTGTCGTTCAAGGAATGAAGGAGGTCCTGCTGTCACAAGAGCTCTTTAGGTACGGACCTGCCGATTACCTTGTTTCATCCGTTAACTTGCCCATTATCGGACATGTAACAGAAGCTTCTTCCGAGGTTCCATATTTGGCTCTTAAACTTGAATTTACACCTAATGAAATTTTAGAAGTTTTAGGAGATTTCCAAATAGGTGTGAATAAAAAGGAAAATAGGAACAGAGGTATGTATGTGAACTTGATAGAATTACCTTTGTTAGAAGCAGTAACCAGATTGGTTCGTTTGCTTGACCATCCTGAAGATATCCCGATCCTCTTTCCTCTTATCAAAAAGGAAATCATCTATAGGGTTCTAAAAGGACGTCATGGTGATGCGCTGGGGCAAATTGCTGTTGAAGGAAGTTCTACCTATCAAATCAGTGACGCGATTGAACATATCATGAATCATTATGATAGGGCTATACGGGTGGAGGAACTGGCGGAAATAGCGAATATGGGTGTCTCTTCGCTTCATAGACTTTTTAAAGAGGTTACAGCCATGAGCCCTATCCAGTTCCAAAAACAATTGAGACTTCAGGAAGCTCGGCATTTGTTATTAACTGAAGCGGCAGGTGCTGCCGATGTTGCTTTCCGAGTAGGATATGAAAGTCCCTCCCAATTCAGCCGTGAATATTCTAGACTATTTGGTTTACCACCTAAAGAAGATATCAAGCGACTGAAAGAAACCTATGATAAAAAGAAAAACGCATAAAGGATCAAAGAGCAGTGGCTTAGTCCAACTGCTCCTTGATGTGTAATTTTGTGATGTTTGTACTCTAACTAAATGTCTTTCGTTAAATAAGAACAGACCTAGAAAGGGATGACGAGTTGATCCACCCCTTGACCAACTGTGATCTTTCCATCTTGTACCTTAACCTCCGTAACAGACTCCCATCCTTTCATTACTCCATCTGATCCCACTTCTCCATACACCGCATTTATCATCCAATGTGTACCAGGATTATAGCTAGCTTTGATGGTAGGAATGACGGTTCTTGCCTGCATGACATTCGTATTCGCATGAGGATAGAGGAGCTCTGCCTGGCCGTTTTCATCCAGACTTTTAATGCCGCTTGCTCCCCATGGAAAAAAGCTTGCGCAATGTTTAGACTCATGAATAATCTTTGTGTCTTGGCCAGTCGCCTGACTATTTTCCAATCCCAACGCAAATCCTCCATCTGCACAATCGAGATTTCTGCCCGTTTCAATACGATGGATACGTAGATGCCATGGTGCTCCTGGTACGAGCCATGTTTGGATCTCCACATCTGACCACGGTTTCCACCTTGTGTAAATCACATCATCGGTTATACGATATTCCTCACAGGTTCTTTTTCCTCGATAAATATTGTCGCCTTCACTGACCGCCAACATGGAATCAAAAGCACCCTGCGCTAATCCCCACTCTGCTTTTGAAACGCTGAATCCAAAAAAGTTGGAGTAGACGAATTTTTCATATTTGGCTGCTGTGTGAGGATGCTCATTCGTATGCTGATACCCTGCATTAAACGCTACCACATGATCACGTTCCTCTTGGCGTTGGACAATCATTCGAGGAGATACTTGGGTCACCTTTTTCTTTAATGTTGGTAATGGCTCCTCTTCGGTTGTCCAAAAAGGATGCGTTTCAGGCAGTGCCAACACCATATAGGTTTTCAGTGCCCAATAAGGCGAGCCCGGAGAGTTATAGTTTTCTGCCATCACTAAGTTGGGATAACGGTACCCGATTGTGAGCAAACCCTTGGAGTCAAATATCGGCTGACTAAACCACCAACGAAGGTTTCTAAGTATTATCCCTTTCATTACACCTAAAGAAAATGGTTCCACTTCTGCGAATACTAACGCACACCAAAAAGCCGATTGGGAAAATCGATACGTTAAGCTTCTTCCATAAGGAAGAGCTGACCCATCGTTAGCGAACCAATAGATAAATTCTATTGCGAAGGATTCCCCTCGACTTCGGAAACGTTCCGCCCGTACTGGGTCCTCTTTTCTCATTAACTTGCTATATAGAAGACTATAAAAATGAATGGCGAACGGCCCATAATAATCACAGTGAGCATCAGGACCGTCTGAATACCATCCATCACCCAAATAAAATTCATCGATTCGATCCAGGTTACGGTTCAATTTTTCTTGGTCGTACTGTAGTCCAACCTTCTTGAACCCAAGATTCACAAGCACAGGAAAAAACAGCCAGTTGCAATCGTACACACTGATTTGGTTGATTTGATTCAGCCATATAAATAGATTTTCTTTTTCAAAGTCATTTAAGGGATCCCAAATTTTCTCAGGAACTAGTGCAAGGGCATAGCCGAAAGCAGCCATTTCCACGGCACGCTGATCAAAGTTCGTAATCTCTCCCCAGTACTCCTCATGTGAAGGGTTTGTTCCATTTTTAATCCCTTGTAGATGATCTTCCCAAATGTCAGAGGTTTCTCCGCACGCCATCAGCGGAGCAAGTCCCCATAGAATTCTGGAGAAGCCTTCCATTCCTGCGATCGAATCCGAATAGCTTGTTCCTGTGCTTCCGAGTTCAAGTCGTGCTTTGCCCTTGCTATAAAAGGATTTTAACGGTGTTAGGATTTGCGCTAAAGATTCTATAAGATCTTGACGTGTCTTGAGTGGATTCCTTTGAATGGGTAAATCGAGCTTTAACATCTAGACAGTTCCTCCTTTCTTCTAGCACAATCTACCAAAATAACTCTCTATACCCTTTTAATCTAGCGATGCCTTCTACAAAATAGTAATCTCCGTAGATAAGGGGATTATCGGTGTATTTTCCTTCTGGGAAATGACTTGTACCGTGTAAAATTAACCCCTCTTCAGCCCCATCCCAATCTCCATAATTTTTATATAGTGATTCTAATATGTTCTCCCCTGCCTTTTGATACGTAGCTGCTTCTGTAGCTGGCACCTTTTCAGCTAATAACAAAAGACCTGACGCTGCGATAGCACCCGCAGATGAATCCTTTGGCGACTCCACATCTCTAGGAAGGCGGAAATCCCATGCCGGTACCCTATCTTCAGGAAGGTGTGAGAGAAAGAAATGAGCGACTCTTTTAGCTGCCTCTAAATAGTTGGCTTCCTTCGTATAATGGTAGCTTAACGTCATTCCATAGATGGCCCATGCCGCTCCTCTTGACCAGGCTGAAAAAGGACAATACCCCTGGCCACCTACCGCTTCGATTCTTTCTCCCGTTTCAGAATCAAATCGGACAATATGATGAACGGCACCATCACTGCGAATAAAATGTTCTAACACAGTATCGGCGTGCTTTTTCGCCACACTCTTAAATCTTGGATCCCCTGTTTCTTCTGATGCCCAGTACAAGAGAGGAAGATTCATTAAGCAATCAATTATCGCCACCCCACTATTGTCCTCGCCCTCTGTCCATGGATTCCAGGCTCTAATAAAGTCTCCGTTCACATTAAAGCGTCCCATCAGTAAATTGGCTGCTAACAACGCGCGTCGCTTCGAATCCTCATTTCCTGTTAACTTATAATGAGCCACACTCGTTAACGTCCACATAAATCCCATATCATGATCTAGTCGATAGTAATTTTGTTGAACAGTATCTAGCTTCTGTTCACATTCCTCTGCTAGATTCATTAACTTAATGTTTTGCGTATCCCGATAAACCTGCCACAATATTCCTGGCCAAAAACCAGCCGTCCACCAATAAGGCTCGGCTAAATCGTACTGACCATCTTTACTCGCATGAGGAAAGTTCGCTCCAATTCTCAGACTAGTTCTTTCTATTTTTTTAACGATCTGTTCCCATGCGGTGTTTACCCAAAGCAATTGTTCAGCCATCGTCTATTCCCCTTACTTATTCAAATTGAAAAATCAACTCTACTTTACAATTCTTAACCGGGTGTAATACGGTAAAGTCGAGTGCCAAGTGTAATTCTGTTTCACCAAAATGATTGACAAAATGGAACTTTTTCACATCAACATACAGCTGTCTTTTATCATATAAAATTCTTAATCTACTTTTTCCTTCTAAAACAACACCATCCTCTTCCTCTGTAATCACTAGAGAAGGAACAATCAATCGTTCAATAATGGAAACCGGTTGTTCAGTAAAGGTGTAGGTATCCTCCAAAACCAGCTTAGGTAGATTCTTTTTTACCCATGAAAACTTTCGTATCAATGATGATAATGTGTCTACGTCATAGGCTTTAACTAGATCCAACTCAAAGAGATCGACCTCTTCTCTTGCTTCCGCCTGTAGAATTCTAGCAAAATGAGATTGGCCCTCTTCTTGGTATTGATGGTTAATGATCGGAACCGAATGCCCCTGTGATCCATTACCTACAAAGGTGTAGCGCTTTTCACCGAAATAATCTTTATCGTATAAACCAGACCCTAAATCTTTTAAAAATACCTCTTTCTTCCCCTGCAGGATAAAGTGACCAAGATCGTTATGATTATGCGGTTCATCATTATGCCCACCCTTTGCCGCAAAGGAAAAACTTCCTGATGGTTCATGATATCTTGAGATCATCCATCCTGAATCTTTTGAATAGAAGGTTCCACTACCCCAAGCCTTTTCTTGAGCATTCTCATCAAACCACAAAAGATTTCGGAGTGCTGGTGCCCATCTTGAGCAGTGGTCATCCGTATACTTTGCTCGAAGCTCTTGTCTAGGGACCTTCACATCATCGTAAATCTGATTCAAATAATGACTGAGTCCTAAAAATACAGAAACTGTCGGAACCGCATCCGAAAAGTTCACCACGAGATTATGCTCTAAAAAACATCTTTGTTGAAAAAGGGCGATTTGATGAATTTTCTCTGAAGCAAATAAATCCACTTTCCCTAAGGTGCGCTTTTTTAATAAATCGGCAAAATAGACATAGTAACCAAAGCCATATTGCCAATATCCATAGCCTTCGAGGCAAAAGCCGTCCTCCTGAAATCCACTCACATAACAATCCAAAGCTGGTAGTACCTTTTCTAGAATAATGGCTAACTCTTCTTTGTCCTTTATAAGATGGATGGCTGCTGCACCGATCGAACCTGCACAAACAGCCGCCCAATTATGGGTCTCGGTTTCCCATTTGAAGGTGGTGCGAGTAAATGAAGTAAAAAT
>NZ_JAKFCQ010000134.1:0-2774 GCF_036676585.1 Robertmurraya sp. | reverse complement strand
CTTCTAAAGCTTTCAACCTTCTTACGGTTTCTTCCATACCAACCTCAGTTGAACAATGTAAAATATGTTGCATGGTGCCCACTACATGCCTATGAATGTTTTCTTTCCTGATCTGCAGATAAGCGACAAATGCTTCTATACTCCAAGTTTCATATACATCTGTCGGTACGAAATAGGCATTCCTGATTTCCCGATCCTCTTCAATCGTTGGTTTTTCCAATGCCCTACACCTCACTTGATAAATTTCAAATACTTCTTGGCTACCAATTTCAATTTGTGGTCCTTCCAGATCTTGAACCAGCTAATTCCGTATTCCTTACAAACCACAGCGACTAAATGACTGAGGCACACAATCACATCGATACATTCAAACAACATTCTCTTCAGATCTTCACGGTGTGTATGATCTATAGAAGAGGGATGATTGACCAAGCATGTATTTTCCAACGCGAACATAGCTTCCTTTAGCTCCTCCATTGCCTTGGCTTTAACAGAGGATCTATGTAAATCCACATTGTCTCCATTCAATTTCCCCACCCAGGCCCCGCCAGTTACCTCCGCCGCCGTTTCCATGGATAAAAATCCGCAATCCAATGTTTCCACCGCCTTAGGCATCACATCCTTGGGCATCTTACGGCGATCACACTCAATATGGGAAACCATTTGTTTACTAAGATTGAAGTCCAAGGCCAGTTGCTCTTGTGTCATCCCATGCTCTTCTCTAGCCTCCTGCATCGCTTTACCTATACTCATGATTACTTCACCCCATTAACTGTATATCTCACGGGGTTTTTCTCTACCAGGATTTTCTTTACTATGAAGTTGTCGAAATCCCGTGATTTATCATTTATCCTGTCTTCTCGCTTGTTTCGATTCTCGTTGCATCCTTTGAATCTTTAGGATTGTAATCTCTCACTATTCGGAGCGCTTGAACCATACGTTCCATATCCGGTACATATTTTCGATGAACCTCGATATTCGGTTCTCGTTTTTTTCTCATGTTCTTGTAACCTCCATATCTTGGTTTGCTCCTTTTATTTGTAGGATTTTCCACCTTTCTGTCGAATGGTTACCTTTGGAAAAACGGAAACTTTGGCGAGTGACGTTCTTCTAATCCATGACAGAAAGGAACCCATTATGCGCTACGTTACATTCAAATCATTTTATGGATTTTGTCCTTTTCTAAGGCAGGAGCATAACGTCAAAGGCAAATATAAACTAGTTGATGATCAGTTCTATTCTCTACTCTTCGTTGAATGTGACTTAGAACACAGATGCGGAGTGGACGATTGTCCAGTCAAAAACCTTGCACAATCTAGAGTAAATTGCAATTAGCCTAAGGTTCGTTCCATTTGAAATACCCTTCTAGTTTTGTTTGTTCTAGAACAAACTCGAAGTTCTTGATCTTCTCCATTGTCCCTTGGAGCAATTGAAGTTCATCATTTGCTTTTTCAATCAATTGCTCCAGCTCACTCAGATTTTGAATTTTGTGAATGAAAGTCATTGGTTCCTTTGACACTCTGATTCACCTCCCTTCAGGCTGGTAGTTCACTCTGCAACGTTTTGTGGCAATTGTGTTCAAAAAAAAGATCTGGAAACAATTTTTTGGCAGGTGAGTTAAAATACTTCTCCATCTTAGCCATAAGTTTTATAGTCGGGTTTCTTTCACCAATTTCGATCATACTTAAAAATTGTCTTGATATACCAAGTTCTTTTGCGACACTTTCCTGTGTACCTATTGTCTTTCGGACAGCTATAAGATGTTCTCTTTTATTCATAGTCTCCTCCTTTCTGCCACAGTTCGTTGCTTTATGCTTTTATTATAATGCCACACATTGTTACAATCAACTACACATTGCAACTTTTCGTGGTAATTATTTATTTGCTACATATTGTGGAGTAAAATTAATCTTAGTATAGGAGGTGAATAGTCTTGCCAATGCTTGCGAATCGGTTGGTTGAGCAAAGGAAAAACAAAAAGTTGACTCAAGAAGAGTTGGCAAAAAATATAGGCATTACAAGATCTGCTCTTTCTCAATATGAGATTGGTAGGCGGCAACCTGACTACGACACTCTCCAAAAATTAGCTGACTATTTTGAGGTAACCGTTGACTATCTCCTTGGCCGCACAGACGATCCAACACCATTAAAAAACAAATATCTTGATCTCGATAACAAACCTATCCGTAACATTATTAAACTTCGCAAAGAACAAGGCATCTCCCAAGATGACTTTGGCAAGATGATTGGCCTTGTTGACCCTGCTCTTTGGATTATCTTCGAAAAGGAAGGTAATGTTCCTCCAAGAATCCTCCAAAGATCTGCAGCAGTGCTGAATACATCGGAAGAGTACCTTCTGGGCCTAACAGGCGATCCATCTCCATCAACCACGACAGTCACCGTAGCCGGAAAGGAAATATCCGTAACACCTGAAGAACTTCGCTTTTTAGAAGAGTTAAAAAAACATCCCCTCATGTTTCATGGATTACAACAGAATCCGGAGGAGATGGTCAAGGACCTCGTTAAATCTGTTCAATTTAGGAAAAAATTCAAACAGTTGATTGAAGAAGACGACGACCGAGACGATATCATCAATGATTAGAAATAAAATATTATATAAAACAATAAATGGCCTAATAAGTTAAATATTGAGGAGAGGATATAGTTGGAGGATCTCTTAAGAAAAATAATTGATAAGTTAGATCGATTAGACCAGGATGTCCAAACCATTAAGTCCACCATGGCTACCAAGTCCGATATATCTGATCTAAAGA
>NZ_JAKFCQ010000133.1:0-8237 GCF_036676585.1 Robertmurraya sp. | reverse complement strand
ATTAACCCAATTTCCTCAGGTGAAATATTCGCATTTTCTATCGCTTTTTTGGCAGCTTCGAAGCCTAAATCGGATGTATTGACATCTTTTTCAGCTATTCTTCTTTCTTCAATACCTGTTCTTGTGCGAATCCATTCATCAGAGGTGTCGACTATTTTTTCTAAATCCGCGTTTGTTAACACTTTATCTGGAAGACATCTACCAATACCGATAATTCCCGCCTTCATGTTCCCAGCTCCTTTATATAACTACATTTATTATCAATTATTATGACTTGGTACTAAAATTTTAACAGTAGTTCCCCGTTTTATCAATCTTTTTATCCTATTTATGTACATTCCCCTTCTATCGTCCATACATTCTATATTCCTTTTCATAACCTATTAATAAGGGCGAAAGGAGGTAGAATGATGCTGAGTAATGAAGATGAAAGAGATCCCTTTTCAGCACTAATGTTTCCATCTAGAAAAGAAAGCAATCAAGAGACGGAGCAAATGGAAAGTGTTGAAGGAATGTCCGAGCATGAATGGCTATTTGGAAAAAGACGGTCACACCCAAAAGACGAATCTTTGAATAATAGTCCTAAAAACCAAACAGCCATCGAAAAAGCAATAAACAATGTAAATATACCAGAACTTATGAATCATTTTGACACATTAATGACATCTGCACAAAGCCTGAAACCTTTATATAAGCAAATCAAGCCGGTCATTTCATCATTTTTAAACTCTAAAAAATAAATAAAACAAGGCTGATATCTCTATTGTTCGAGAATCAGCCTTGTTTTTATTCTTCTTGCTTTGCATCTTTTACGCCAAGTTCATATGCTTCCTGCATGACTTTCGTAAACAACGTCATAAATGGCTGAATGAGCTCCATAGATAATTCAATACCTGCATTTTCTAATTGCTCCTTAGCCTCCGGTAAATATTTCATAGCAATCCCCATAAATTCCATTGTTTTGTCTTGAGACATGTTGAAAATCCTCCTATTGATTTGGCAATTCACCAGTTTCTTTATACTTTGTAATTAAAGCTGTTATTTCTTCTTCAAATGCTTGGTCCACATCGGGGCTGAATTTCCCTAAGGAGATCACATTATCTTGAAAATCAAAGGTAAGGTTTCCTGATTGCAACTCGTTCTTGCTGTATTTTTCAGCAACTAATTCATATAGTCTATCTACATGCTGAACGGTGCTCGTCAGAACAGTTGATTCCCCTAAATCAGACTGATCGGAAATAAAACCTATTGCATACAATCCGTTTTCTTTTATTTTCTCAATAACTGGCACATTGTATCCATCTCCAGCTGGATAGATTACATCCACCTTGTTCCTCATCATATGATCCAAAAAGCTTAAGGCCTTATCATCATCGTCCCAATGGCCGACATAATCGATTTGTACAGCTACATCCTTATTTTGGTATTGAGCTCCCTCAAGGAATCCTTTTACTTCTGGCTGCCATTCATATGCAGCGATAATTCCTATTTCATTGGTTTTTGTCATCTTTCCTGCTACCATTCCACCAAAAAAACCCATAGCATATGCTTCAAAGTTTAAGCTCGTTGTATTTTCCTCATGAGCATCACTGTTAAAACTCACAAAATGTATTTCAGGGTACTTATCTGCTAGGTTGTTAAAATATGGACCGTACTCATTGCCATGCCCAAAAATGAGATTAACACCTTTTTGCTCAAACTCTTTTACCGCTCTTTCCACGATTGCCTCTGAGTTCATGTCTTCTTTATAATAAACGTCAACTTTAAAACGGGATTGAATTTTTAACATTCCTTTATACCCTTTGGTCCCCCAAACCTGATCGTTGATTGTTTCTGGCACCAATAATCCGACCTTTTTCAGCTCGCCAGAAGACATAGGTTGTCCACAGCTTGTCAGGAAGGGTAGGCTTAAAAGAAGTAACACTCCAACCCGAACAAACATCTTACGCATTTTCTTTTCCGCCTTTCAAAAGGACACTCAACTAAAAAATGAAAGTCCAATTCACTTACTATTTATCTATTACATTTTACCTTTAACATATAAAGAATGAAAAGATTTTTTTGTTTCACCGAAATCCAACAACGTCCATTATTGCTCTAAAAATGGAAGAAAACTCTTTTCGTTCAAATTCTTCACCTACATTACTACCATTTACTTTATGGGATAACGATACAAAAAAACACATTACATTTCCATCATATTCATTATCATTTCGTTTCTCCCACTCTGTGAAAGGCTGAATAAATACAATTGAGGATTTAGAATTTGAAGCAATGGACTGTAACTTCCTATTTACCTTGCTATATTCATCCATCCAAACACTCTTTACGTTTTCGTCAAAGCCATTCAGAAAAACCCAAGTTGATGCTGTAGTGAAATCACCTTGTTGAAGCCACTCATTTAAACCAATTTCTTTAAAATTTGCATTTCTTCCAATCTCCATCCTTCTATCGTTATAGATCCTTTCGTCTCCTGTTTGAAGATGAATCCCTTTTACTTCATAGCCTTCTTCTAATAGTAAAGCGGTCATTTCGAATCCGAGCTCTTCCAAAGCTCCAAGTACAAGTACCTTGTCCATAAAAAAAGCCTCCCTGTTACTCGATATACCAGTATATGTGCAGGGAGTCACCAATATTCTTAGTTCTTTATTACAGTACTTTTTCATGCTGTTTTAAAAATTTTGTAACCTGTTGAGCGATTTGCTGTTTTTTCTCTGGTAGCATATAACACACAGTAACAGGTGCATTCGTATCCTCCCACTTCACTGACAATTCTTTTAGTAAATTGGATTGTTTATATGCACGATTTCCGGACAGGACATGAATAATCTTCGTTGGGGTTTTCGGCTTCACATGTCGGTCACCCTGCTCACTTATTAGTAACTCAACAATCTGATGATGCTCTTTTTCGTAGGATTGAGACAGTTCTCTCATAAGCTTCTTATAAAAGAATTTATGCTCCTTTTCCTGCTCTAAATGGTCTTTTAAAGAAAGAATAGGGTTGATAAGCACCGTTGAACGAATATTTTCCTCCATCATATCAATGAGCTTTAAGGCAACAAGTGCTCCCATACCTTCAGCTAAAATATGAATATTTTCATTAATTATTTCCGTTCGGATAATATACTCATAGAGTCTTTTCGCTAGCTTAACTGCCTTGTCACTTCCCCAATGCTTTCCGTAAAGGTTGGAATAAAAGACCGTGTAGCCTGATTCTCTGAGCTTTTGAATGAGTGTCCATTTCCCTTCATTTTGCGTCCAAAAACTACTTTTCTCATCAACAAAATGTCTTTCATCACCAATAATTAAGATACCGAAACCGCGTGGTTTTTCGGGATAATGAATCATATTCCATTCGGTATCCAGTTTAAAGTTTCGGTTCTCCATACTAAAAACTCCTTCAACGTCATTTTGCTCATAATAATGTATGAATCATTATTTAAAATGAAAGGGAGATTAGCCTAAATTCGGTGGATTGACTGATAAATTTCTACCTTGTTTTGTCAATATTCATTTATTATTTTATTGCAATATGGTAAGATGAATGAAGATTTCAATATGTAAGAGGTGAAAAAAATGAGTTACTTTTGGACATTTTTCTGGACGTTCTTATTAGTACAAATGCTTTCATACGTCGTTTCGTCCATGATTGGAGTTGCGTTTCATTTTGAAACCGGTGCCATAGTTGGAGTGATTGTTACGGTACTAATTTTTGTTATTGGTGCTGTTTTACCGAATGAGCCAAGCGGTCATGAAACACATTAATCTTTATAAAAAATGTTTGAAAAAAGTCATCCATATTCAAAGGATGACTTTTTAATTTAATCAAAGGATATTTAATTTTATTTTACCGTCTATCAATTCAATCTGTACAGTGTTTTTCTCCTTAACTTTACCTGAAATAATTTCCCTAGCTAATAGGGTCTCAATATTTCGCTGAATATATCTTTTTAAAGGTCTAGCACCGTATACAGGGTCAAATCCATGTGTAGCAATATACTCTCTTGCTGTATCCGATATTTCCACATGTATATTTTGTTCCTTAACCCGCTGACTCAATTCATTTATTAGTTTGCTAACAATTTCTTTAATCGCTGATAAATCTAAAGGGTTAAAGGTAATAATTTCGTCTATTCGATTTAAAAATTCCGGGCGGAAATGAGTTCTTAATAACTCAAGTACTCTTTCCTTTCCCTCATCCTTATTGGATTGACTTTCTAACAATATATGTGAACCAATGTTGGATGTCATAATAATTATTGTATTTTTAAAATCTACCGTTCTTCCTTGAGAATCAGTAATTCTTCCATCATCTAACATTTGTAATAAAATATTAAAAACTTCTGGATGAGCCTTCTCTATTTCATCTAAAAGAATCACTGAATAAGGCTTTCTTCTCACCGCTTCTGTTAGTTGTCCGCCTTCTTCATAACCGACATACCCAGGAGGAGCACCAATTAATCTAGAAACGGCATGCTTTTCCATGTATTCAGACATATCAATTCGAATGATTTGTTCCTCGCTATCGAATAATACTTGCGCAAGTGCTTTCGCTAATTCTGTTTTACCAACACCTGTTGGTCCAAGGAAAATAAACGAGCCAATTGGTCGATTGGGATCCTTTATTCCAGCCCGCGCTCGTAAAACGGCGTCAGAAACGAGCTCAACCGCTTCAGATTGTCCAACTACCCGCTCTTGTAAAATGCTTTCTAGCCGAAGAAGCTTCTCTCTTTCTCCTTCTACTAACTTCACAACAGGGATACCTGTCCATCGAGATACGATATTTGCGATTTCCTCCTCTGTAACCTCTTCACGAAGCAATCGTTCCCCTTGCTTCGAATTCATTTCTTCCTCCAACAGTTGAAGCTCTTTTTCAGCTGTCGGAATTTTCCCATGTCGAAGTTCTGCTGCACGATTTAAATCATATTGGTTTTCTGCATCTTCAAGCTCTCTTCTTAAATTCTCTAATTGTTCTCGTTTTACTTGGACCTTTTGAATTCCTTCTTTTTCTGTAAGCCACTTAGCCTTCATTGTAGCGACTTTTTCCCTTACGTCTGCCAGTTCCTTTTGTAGATGATGAAGTCGTTCTTTACTTTGACTATCTTCTTCTTTCACTAATGCGGCTTCTTCTATCTCTAATTGCATGACTCTCCGAGATACTTCGTCTAATTCAGTTGGCATCGAATCGATTTCGGTACGAATTAATGCACAAGCTTCATCAACTAAATCAATTGCTTTATCCGGCAAAAAGCGATCTGTAATATACCGGTCAGACAATTTGGCTGCTGTAACGATTGCTCGATCATGAATATTAACTCCGTGATGAATTTCAAATCGTTCCTTAAGCCCTCTCAAAATAGAAATGGTATCCTCCACATTCGGTTCCTGAACGACCACCTGCTGGAAACGGCGTTCTAATGCAGGATCTTTTTCAATGTATTTTCGATGTTCCTCAAGAGTTGTTGCCCCTATACAATGCAGCTCTCCTCGAGCAAGCATTGGCTTTAACATATTACCAGCATCCATCGCCCCTTCTGTTTTCCCAGCTCCTACGATTGTATGAAGCTCGTCGATAAATAGAAGAATCCGACCATCACTCTTCTTAACTTCATTTAATACTGCTTTTAATCTTTCCTCAAATTCACCTCGAAATTTTGCACCTGCGATTAAAGCACTCATATCAAGTGAAAAAACGGTTTTATCTTTTAACCCTTCCGGTACATCTTTTCTAACAATTCGTTGAGCAAGTCCCTCGACAATGGCCGTTTTTCCAACTCCTGGTTCTCCAATTAAAACAGGATTGTTTTTCGTTTTCCGCGACAAAATTCGAATCACATTCCGTATCTCCGCATCCCGTCCAATTACAGGATCCGTCTTTCCCTTTTTCACCTCTTCTACTAAGTCACGTCCATATTTATTTAATACATCATAAGTTGATTCCGGATTCTGTGAAGTCACCTTTTGATTCCCCCTAATCTCATAAATAACTTCAAATAATCTTTCCTTACTAATATTATGTTTCTTTAAATATTGACTAAATGTCGTTTCATGTATGCTAGTTGCTGCTAACAGTAAATGTTCTACAGACATGTAATGATCCTCTAGTGCATCCTTCTCTTTTTCTGCTTGGAGGAGAAGTTTTTGAAGGAGAGAAGTTATATATATATTGGTTTGTGTATTACCGCTTAATACCTCGGGCTTTCTCTCTCTAATTTGCTCCAGCTGTTCTAAGTACGGATCCACTGAAAGCTGTAGACGTTCTATTATCATAGTTGCTAAACTGTCCTGCTCTTTGAAAAGAGAAATAAAAAGGTGAGCTTCGTCAATCTCTTGATGGTTTGATTTTCTGGCTAGCGCTTGAGCCTCCGAAAACGCCACCTGCACCCGTTCAGTCATTGATTGAAAATCCATAAGGCTCCTCCTTTGACCATTTTTGACCTTTATTCAATTTCTATTATAATCCATTTTTCGCATAAGTAAAGCCATCCATAGAGGATGGCTTGCTTAGTTATGAGTGTACTTTGGTGCGTATGTCCATTGGCG
This sequence comes from Robertmurraya sp., assembly GCF_036676585.1. Taxonomy (NCBI): domain Bacteria; kingdom Bacillati; phylum Bacillota; class Bacilli; order Caryophanales; family Bacillaceae; genus Robertmurraya; species Robertmurraya sp. The sequence goes on along the minus strand of NZ_JAKFCQ010000133.1, from coordinate 1,694 downwards.
CTCGTCATTTGTTGATTCTGGGAAACGTTCGCCTGCTTTTAGCTTAATTTTTTTAGGGTTCGTAACCATAGAACCTGTATCACCAATCTCTATATAGACACCATTGTTTGGTGCCTTATCACCTGAACGAAAACGATGGTTTTGTCCCATAATCCCACTCCTTTCTAATGGTCGATTATAGTATTACCCAAATAAAAAAATCCCTGCGAAATCGCAGGAATCCTTTTTTATCCAAGTAATTCAACTAATAAAGCCTTTTGGGCATGAAGTCGATTTCCAGCTTGATGGAAAACAACTGAGTTTTCGCCATCAATCACCTCATGTGAAACTTCTTCCCCACGATGAGCAGGTAAGCAATGCATGAATAAGTAATCAGGCTTAGCATGACTTACAAGTTCTGCATTTACTTGATAATTGGCAAATGCTTTTAGGCGAATCTCATTTTCTTCCTCTTGCCCCATACTCGTCCATACATCTGTATATACAACATCAGCTTGATTTGCTGCTTCAACAGCGTCGTTTGTAATAATCACGGATCCACCTGTTTGTTCAGCAATTTCTTTCGAATACGTCACAATCTCTGGATTTGGTTCATATCCAGCTGGACTTGCTACAGCGATATGCATCCCCATTTTCACTGCACCAATAATGAGGGAGTGTGCCACATTATTGCCATCACCAATATAGGCAATTTTCAGACCAGTTAATGAGCCTTTACATTCCAAAATTGTTTGAAGATCAGCAAGTGCTTGGCATGGATGATACATATCTGTTAGTCCATTTATGACGGGAATTGACGCATGCTTAGCAAGTTCTTCAACCGTATGGTGATAATGAGTACGGATCATTATTCCATCAATATACTCTGATAACACCTTTGCCGTATCAGAAATCGGTTCCCCTCTTCCAATTTGCAAATCTTTTCCGTTTAAGTACATTGCCGATCCTCCAAGCTGAATCATTCCTGCTTCGAATGATACACGTGTTCTTGTGGAAGACTTATCAAATATCATTCCTAGAATTTTCCCTTTTAGTGGCGTATATGACTCTCCAAGCTTAAAAGCATTTTTTATTTTTATCGCGTTTGTTAAAAGATCATTAATTTGTTCTGATGAGTAATCTCTTAATGTTAACATATCCTTTAAGTCAGCTTTTTTCTCATTGGTTTTAACCGAGATCATGTAAGCTTCACCTCTCTTTTCTTTGATAACCATTCATTAAGTGAATGAACGGTAAATTCCTTTACTGTTTGCCCAGCTAGGAAAGCTACTAATGTTTCTTCTTCTGTAAATGTAAGTACACGATTTTTCGTAGCTGTTTCCCTTACTTTTTTGTCTTCAAGTCCTTGATCAGGGTTGTAATAAGCAATAATTTCCTCTTCTTTAACTTTGGTTGCCGATAATTCATTTGCTTCTATAATTGCTTCTTCATCTATTCCAGCTTGTTTGATTTCAGAAATATAACTTGGTTTTACCGCTACTTTTCCAGTAGGTCGGTCTTTCAATAAGGTGTGGAAGGACTTCTTCATCGCTTCCTCATAAGTCATTGCTAGACTTATTCCTTCTCCCGTTGATCTCATCTCTGGACTCACCTTTGAATCTAACCCTTTTAACGCATAATTTGAAAACACAGGGTACTTCACACAAACAAATGGGAGATCATTTAAATTCAATGATTCATCATTTTTCGACAAC
>NZ_JAKFCQ010000132.1:0-1972 GCF_036676585.1 Robertmurraya sp. | reverse complement strand
CCGCGTTCGGTATGTCATGAATGGATTTGTGATTGGAGTAGGTGCATATGTAACTGCTTTAAATGAGGAAGCAAAGCAGGTAGCTGACCATATTGGAAAGGTTCATGTAGATGTGGGAAATACCGCATGTAAGGTACCCTTGGCTTTTGATTATATTGAAAAGGTGGAAAGTATGAATCGAGTCGGTATGAAGCGGAAGACCTGTATTTGTTGATAATTTTATATTAAACGAGAAATATTTATGTTCGTTTCTTGGAGTAGTATCCATTTCTTACCGGTTATTATCGGTGGAATTGCTTATATGATGTATGGTGGCATTTATTATTCACTATTACTAAATAAAAAGAAGAAAGAGAATGAGACATTTCTTACTAACCAAAGTGAGGGTCCGTTCAAATATATTTACTCCGTTATTATTGCATTCATTAATTCTTTTTTTCTGGCTCTTCTTATACAGTTAATAGGGTCTGAACAACTATTAGTAAATACAGGAATCGGATTTTTCTTTGGACTTGTGATTTCAATGGTTTATTTGAAAAACACTCTATTTGGGCTTATGTCAAAGAAATCTTTTTGGATAGCGGTTGGAGATCATCTTATCATTTTCACTATATTAGGAATGATTCATGGTCTTTTTATGTAATAAATGGTCTCAATTTTATAAAAATGATTTGCCAGTATCATTGTATACTGGTTTTTTTGTATTAATAAAAGAGCAACTCTCCTTGACATTGATAATCATTATCAATTATTATGTAGTTAAGTCAATGGTAATGATAATCATTTTCAATTATAACTATACCCTATAACCGGAGGGAACAAGATCAATGACTATCCTCACGTGTGAATGGTGCGGTTTTACAGAAAAACAAACAGATTCAAATGACTACATGGAACCTTGTCCATGTTGCGGTTTATTTGAAGAGGAGTTAGAAAATTAAAAAGGAGGACTTCTTTATGACCAAACGTCTATTAGAGTCGTTTATCCAAAGTCCATATCAAGTAAATGACTCTAGTGCAAAGTCTTGTTGGAGACATGGAGTTCAACTTATGATTAATCAGGTCGTTCAACATTATTTTCAACTGCCTAGAAACATACAAAATTCTATTAGCATTATGAAATTGATTGATACATACCGAAAGAATTTGAACATAGATGGATTTGAATCTGTCACTCATTACTGTGTCGTAATGGCAAAGATTACCGATCATTTACTTACTTTCCTCTCAAGTGAGGCTAAACAAGTATCACAGCTCTATTTTTACCATCGTCAAAAAGGGGTATTAGAGGAAGGGGAACATTCATTTTCCGTAAATATAGAGTTGACAGAATATTCGAGTAAATTATATAGTATGAAGAAATATTTATTAATGGCAGATGATCATTTGATTAAACTTTTTCAATTGATGATGTCGGTTTATTCGGTAAATGTGTACGGAAAACTACCTGACAAGGTTAAAATAGTAACTTTGTTGGACGGCAAGGAGTATGAATATTCTCCGACGATCGAGGATCTTACTCTTGGTCAACAGTATGTGAAGGAATTGAAGGAAATTAAACATGAAAGCTGGGAGAGAAGATTATGAAAACAACACCTTATATTGCTGTAAAAACATTTGACCATCAAGTTGACTGCTTCTGCCCAGATGCGGACCATAGCGAGGTAGTTACTATTCACAGGGGCGATATTATCGAAATTACTCCTGAGCGGAAATACACGGTTATCAATGGATGGTATGCATTAGTGATCATCAATCAAAGCTTCTCATTTTACATGGCTGTGGAAGATATAGAATGGTACTTTACAAAAGAACAAATGATTTCCATGTTAGATGTGGATCTTAAGATAAATTATTTTCAATATAAAATCAACCAAGCTCTCGATGAGGGAGACGAAATATCCTTTATGAAATTCACAGAGAAAATGAACGACTCGAATGAAATGAAGGAAAAATTGCAAATGTATCTGCG
>NZ_JAKFCQ010000131.1:0-10903 GCF_036676585.1 Robertmurraya sp. | reverse complement strand
AATCAAAAATCCTCGAGCATGTTTTTTCATTACCCCTTCTTCACATAGCTTTGCAAAAACGTGTAATAAATGACGGTACGATACACCTAAGTATTCACATACTTCGGTGTGTTTTTCTTTGTAAAAATCATGATCCGCTGACACGAGTATAAAAGCAGCCAGCCTGTTAATTAAGGGATATACCTGATTTTCCGTGTACTTCGCGGATATGGTTGTTGCTTTTTGACTTAGAAATATACATAAATGCCTCAAAAAGGTAGCGTCCGTGAGAAGCTTCTCTTTACAAGCCTGAATGGGAATCGCAAGACAAGTGACTTTACTGACGGTTTGAATCGCTTTGGATATACGTTCCTCATTTAATAATTCAATTTCTCCCATAAAAGTAGGAGCTTGCAAAAAATTAATCAGTGAAACTTTCCCATTTTCGTGTGTCACATATAGCTTTGCTTTACCCTCGACAAGATAATATAAGTACTCAGGATAGGAGCCTTCTTTGAAAATAAATTCACCCCGTTCAAACTGGCATACTTGAATATAGGGTGTGATGGGAAAGGAGAAAAGGGTTTCGATTGGGTATTTTGTAAGATAGTAATTACGTAAAGGTTCAACTAAAAATTGCATGAATTCCTCCGGAAAAATATGAGATATCTCATATTATTGTATGTATGTTCGTGTTATGATGCAAGAATCACGGAGGTATGAAAATGAATATTCAACATTGGCTTTCTCGAAATTTCTTTGTATTTTTTATTACATGGGGTGCATTTTTACCCTATTGGACTGGATGGCTCGTACAAGACAAGGGATTAAGTGTAACAGAAGCGAGTCTGATTATGGGAGTAGGATTAGTGGCAAGAGGACTTTCAACGCTGTTTGCTTTTCCTTTTGCTTCAAGATTTTTAAGTGCTCATAAGGTGATTCTGAGTTTAACAGTTATCTCACTCATTGCCACCATCCTGTATATTCCATCTTCTTCGTTTACAACATTATTCATTGTAACGATCCTATTTAGTGCCGTTTATCCGACACTCTTGCCTGCTGTCGAAAGTGCCGCGGCAGTGTTAGTAAGTCAACATGGAATACATTATGGAAAAAGTCGTAAATACGGATCGATTGGATTTGTTGTTTCCGTTTTTATCATTAGTATGTTAACCGGGCAGTGGGGAGAGCAAGCTATATTGTGGAGTATGTTTGTTGGTCTTGGTTTCATGCTAATTATGAGTTTTTTACCAACGCCGCCGATTTTATTAGAGGCACCATCAAAACAAAATCGAAAAGGGGCATTATCTGTCCAGAAATTATTAGAAGTTAAAAGCTTTCCGATCGTATTACTCATTGTTGTGTTATTACAAGGAGCTCATGCTTCGTATTACAACTACGGATATATTTATTTACAAGACTTACAAGTAAATCAGTATTATATCGGTTTGATTATTAACATAGCGGTCATTTTTGAAATCTTCTACTTTATGAAAGCAGATTCCTTGTTTCAAAAATGGAATACATCCTCCTTATTATTACTAGCGGCAGCAGGTTCGACTTTAAGATGGATACTTTTGTTTTTGTTCCCTAATATCTGGGTGTTTATTCTCTCTCAAAGCTTACATGCATTATCCTTTGGAGTGGCGCATTACGCGTTTATCACTTATATTACAAAGAATCTGCCAAAACAGCAGATTCCAAATGCACAAGGAATTTATTCCGCAATTGCCTTAAGCTTTAGTACGGCTGTGTTAACACTATTAGGTGGATTTTTATATGAGATTTCCCCGAATCTTGCCTTTTTAGGTATGATCATTTGTACCATTCCGGCGATTCTTGTCATTGTCGGGACAAGAAGGCGTTTTAATTTTTAAAATAACTATGAAGAGAGCATTGAACGATAGAGTTCATGCTCTTTTTTAGAAGAAAGAAATTGCCAATGATTGGGTTTTTAACAACTAAGGGATGAAAACCCAAGTCTATAGTGATAAAGAAATAAAGTGTGAAAGTGGAAGTGGAAGTAGCATCCTAAGGTGGTCATAAACCTTATCTTATGACGTGAACGCAACTGTATTTTTCGTCTTTCAAGTCATAAACGGTTTCTTATGACAGCTACGCTTCTGATTTTTGGTCTCTCACGTCATAAACTTTCTCTTATGACGCACCATATAAACATATTAAGAATAGGGAGGTCTCACATGGAAAAAATGAATGAAGAGTACAAAAGTATTCATCAAATGAAAGCAGAAAATAAAGAAAAGCTAGAGATTAGTTCAACGGGATATGGTTTAGAAAACGCTATTGAAGATAATGAAACAAAGAAGTCAGACAAGAGTTAAAAAAGGTGAACTCATAAAAGCAGGGCGTTTATCCACTAGGATGAACGCCCTATTTATTGAAAAAACGTTTGAACGAGAAGTTTTATTATTTATAATGATTCAGTGCATTACTTCTGATAAAAACGGGAAGTAACACAAGTGGAGACTTTTTATGTTTGAATAGTGGGGGAAAATTACGTGGGAAGAATGGAAAGACGACAACAAAGGCGATCATCAAGATTTTCTTGGAGTGCCTTTACTTCAAAAGGTGCAAAAACAAAGATTCTTGCGGCCGTTATCGGTGTGGCGCTTGTTTTCTTTATGATTTTTAATATTTTCATATGGACAACGGACGTAAGCAAGTTAGAAGAACCTGCACCACAACCAACCATCATCTTTGATCAAAAGGGAGAGGTTGCAAGTAAAATTGCCTCTTCTAATATTGAAGGGGTTAGTATAGAGAAAATTCCGGAAGACGTTGTACATGCGGTGATTGCAACAGAGGACCAGAGGTTTTATAAGCATGACGGAATTAACTATTTTGCCATTGCGAAGGCATTGATAAAGAATACCCTGAGTGGAGAAATTGTTGCTGGTGGTAGTACATTAACACAGCAGCTGGCTAAGAATGCTTTTTTAACACAAGAACGAACATATACTAGAAAGTTTAAGGAACTTATTATTACAAAGAAAATTGAACAAAAATATTCGAAAGATGAAATCATGGAAGGATATTTAAACCAAATCTACTTTGGTGAAGGGGCCTGGGGAATCCAACGTGCCGCCCAGACGTACTTTGGAAAGGATGTTAGTGAATTAACTCTTGGGGAATCGGCCATGATTGCGGGATTAATAAAAGCACCATCCATTTTGTCTCCTTTTAAAAATATGGACCGATCAGTTGAACGAAGAGATCTTGTTTTATCACTAATGGAAAAAGAAGGATATATTACGGAAGCGGAACGAAAACAAGCAAAGGAACAGCAAATCGTTCTAGAAGGAAAAAAAATCGATGGATATAAAGGGAAGTACCCTTATTATGTCGACCATATCATTGCAGAAGCGATTGAACAATATGACCTAACCGAAAACGAGATTCTGTCAGGTGGGTTGAGGATTTATACAGAACTAAATCCAGTCATTCAAAATGCAGCTGAAGAAGTGTATAGCGATAATAGCTTATTTCCGGAAAGCACCTCAGATCAGTTGCTTCAAAGTGGTGCAGCCTTTATCGACCCAGCTACTGGAGGAATTACTGCCCTTGTGGGAGGTAGAGGGGAACATGTGTTTAGAGGCTTTAACCATGCGACTCAATTAGAGCGTCAGCCAGGATCTACAATGAAACCATTAGCTGCGTATACACCTGCCCTCGAACAAGGATATGACATATTTGATAAACTTCAAGATCGTCCGATCGATATTAATGGATATCAGCCATTGAATTATGATAAACGCTTCCGTGGGCAAGTAACGATGTATGATGCCTTGGTTAACTCCTATAATGTGCCTCCTGTATGGCTATTGCAGAAAATGGGAGTGAAATATGGGGTCAATGCCGTAGAACGCTTCGGTATTACATTGGAGGAAGAAGACCAAACTGCGGGTATGACACTTGGCGGCTTACACAAAGGCGTATCACCTTTAACAATGGCACAGGCCTATTCTACATTCGCCAACAAAGGGGTCAGAATAACAGCCCATTCGATCACCCGAATTGAAGATGCAGAAGGAAAAGTAATCGCACAATGGAAAAATCATGCGATCAAGGTGACGGATCCAGAAGTTGCTGAGAAAATGACGTATATGTTAAAAGGGGTCGTTGAAGAAGGGACAGGAAGAAATGTGAAGGTAAGTGGTTGGGATATTGCTGGAAAAACTGGGACGACCGAACTTCCTTTTGCCAACGAGGCTGGAACAAAGGATCACTGGTTTGTCGGGTATTCTCCTGAAATGGTTGGCGCGGTTTGGATGGGTTACGATCAAACCGACGAAAATCATTTTCTAACCGAATCAAGCAGTTCCACTGTAACGATTTTATTTAAAGAAATATTTAGTAGGTCGACCTCTATTTTCTCTGAAAAGGAATTTGACCTTTCTTCCATTGAAAAAGAGTATCGTGACGCGAGAAAAGAAGAAGATGAAGAGGAATACGAAGAGGAAGAGGAAGAGGAAGAAGAAGACGAGGAAGATGAGAAAGAAAGCAAAAAAGAAGAGAAGGAAAAAGAAAAGGAAGAAAAGGAAAGAGAGAAAGAAGAGAAAAAGAACGAGAAAAAAAATAAGAAGAACGATGACTAGGGTCAAACGTTTAAAAAGGCAACTACATGGAATAAATGTAGTTGCCTTTCTCTTTTACTTAAATTTTCACTCCATGACGCTCAAAGGCAGCTGCTTCAAGAACAGAGATTCCTTGGCTTTCAGCGAATGCCGTTAGTTTATCAGACACTTGTGGAGCAAACAGTTTGCCAGGGGAGGAGTAAGACATTTCTCTCGCACGTGCTGAGTTGCTGCGCGCAAATGGTCCCCAAATCGCAAATGTTTTACCTGGAGTTTGAATGTTAACAAATAGTGTTTTGCCATCAGGTGAGAAAATCGGTCCTGCTAATTCTGATCCGCTTAGTCGGTTATTCGCAAAAGGATAGATGTTTCCTTCTGGTGTAATTCCCATGATACGGTCGTTTCCAGAACCATCCTCCGCAAACCATAGATCTCCCCAAGGTGTCATGCAGATATTATCTGGTGACTCCATAAGTTCTCGATCAGTTGCTTCATAGAAAAGCTCCAATGAATTGGTAGCTGGTATGTAGCGGTAAATGCGTCCAAGATTTTTTTCGCCGGCAGAGCTGTCGTCAAACCAGAACACACCAGCTTGGAAAAATGCTCCTTCCAGCTTTTTAAACTCGATACAGCCCTGTGCCTTTGCATCTTCACGACATAAATCCGGATTCAATTCCTTCCACACAATTCCTATCGTTTGTCCCGTTTTAAAGGTACTTGCTTTTGGAGAAGCGATTTCTTCGATAGCAGCTGCGTATAGCTTTCCGCCTTTTTGCAGGGCACCTGGTTTTTTGCTCGTGTCATTTGGAATAAAGCGGTATAAATAACTAGGGCTTGCATCCTCAGTCAAGTACACATATCCAGTGGCTGGATCGATCGCACAAGCTTCATGAGAGAAGCGACCCATGTCTTTGATTGGCGTTCTTGACAGTTCGTTTTCAGGATCAAGAGGATCTACTTCGAATACATAGCCATGCGTGGAAGAACGTGTTTCTTCACAAGTTAGCCATGTACCCCAAAGAGTCGCTCCACCTGCACAATTTCGAATCGTTCCTGAAGAGCTTACATATTCTTTCACTACGTTTCTAGCATTATTAATAATAAGTGTCGTTGTACCACCTACTGCTGCAGAGCTATACGGGTTTGTTCCAATAACCGGATTGGTGGCACTTGTCCCTAATTCATGGTTACGAACAAGAACCGTTGTATTGTTCGGTCCCTCGAAAGCGGCCATTCCATCAAAAGCTCCTGGAATCGCTGTTCCGTTAGTCATTGGCTTACCTTCTTCGGAAATGATCTTATAATGAAAGCCTTGTGGAAGGTCAAGAATACCATTTGGATCCGGAATTAATGGTCCGTACCCTCCAAACCCGCTTGTCGGATTATCGGTAGAATCGGCTAATACCTTTGAGCCTAAAGATAAAATTCCAGTGGAACCAAGAGTTAGGGCAAGTGTTCCCACACCTCCAGCTTTTAGAAAATCACGACGGTTTAATCCATTTTGAGTTGTTTCTTTTTTCATAAAAAATTTCCTCCCTCAAATTGTTAGTTTTCAAAAACTAGTTTTATAGTAAAGGTAGAGGATTAAGTTGAAATGGAGACCTTGTAAGAATTTTATGAATATTACTAATGAAATGTAAAAAATTTCTTGTTACTAATTACCTAAAGTGCTGTTGGAGAGAGGTAAAACCTATTTTCACTATTAATAAATTCTTAACACTTTTTTACAGTAGCTTCATTGGCTTTGTTTTTTCACTCCCCTATAATCAAAACTATTAATAAAATAAACTACTAGTGAATAGGGAGGTTTTTCATTTGTTTCAAAATATAGGAGTACCTGGATTAATCCTTTTGCTTGTGATTGCGCTAATCATTTTTGGTCCCTCTAAGCTGCCTGAACTAGGCCGAGCAGTAGGGTCAACGTTAAAAGAGTTTAAAAAATCCACTCGAGAGTTAGTATCAGATGATGCGCCAGTGAAAAAAGAGGAAAAATAAATTAATAGAAAATGAAGCTGTAAGATGTAAGATGTAAGTGGATACTCCTACTTACATCTTATTTTATGGAATGAATAAGAGGGGGCAAACAGATGCAAAACAGAGATGTCCATTTAGTAGAGCATTTAGAAGAACTTCGGAAACGAATCATAATCACATTAGGTGCCTTCATGGTATTCCTTATGGGCGCATTTATATTTGTAAAAGACTTATATAACTGGTTAATTAGGGACTTAGATGAAAAACTTGCGGTACTTGGGCCAAGTGATATTTTGTGGGTGTATATGATGTTATCAGGTGTATGTGCTTTTGCCTGTACGATTCCTGTAGCCGCGTATCAAGTGTGGAGGTTTGTCACGCCTGCATTACATAAGAAGGAAAGGGACGTAACACTCAGATTTATCCCTGGCTTTTTTCTATTATTTATTTTAGGTGTCAGTTTCGGGTACTTTGTTTTATTTCCTATCGTTTTAGGGTTTTTGATGGGGCTATCTGAGGGACAATTTCAGACCATGTTTACGGCCGAAAAATACTTTAGCTTCTTAATCAATCTCACATTACCATTTGGTTTTCTGTTTGAAATGCCACTCGTCGTCTTGTTTTTAACAAGATTAGGAATTCTCAACCCAATGAGACTAGTAAAAGCGAGAAAGGTCTCGTATTTTGTTCTTATTGTCGTGTCAATTCTCATCACACCACCAGATTTTATTTCTGATTTTCTAGTCATCATTCCATTGCTTACGCTTTATGAAGTAAGTTTAACTCTTTCCAAGATCGTTTATAAAAAGAAACTGAAAGAGGCAGCACTGGAAGAAGAAGTGGGTCTTAGTGAGGTAAGCTAGCGGTTATCAGAACCTAATAATTGAAGCTGTAGAAGAGTAATCATCATGGTGATTGCTCTTTTTTATTTCTGACACTGCCCCCTGGTACAAAAACAATACAAATATATTGACTTTTTTTGTCGGAAAAAGGAATTAGAAAGTTTTTATCGAATATGTGATAGAGTAAAAAATATTATTGCTGGGCAAGTATTTTACAGGGGGACAGGCTCCATGCTTCATGGGATAGAACTCATATTAAATCAAGTGTTAATGGTGCTTTTTCCTATTTGGACGTACCATTTGTTATTTCAGAAAAAAGGGTCTAGACAAGGGTTTAAACCAATGCTTGTATTGGTTCTAACCATCTCTCTCTTACTTACCTTAACATTTTCAATTAATTATTATGATACATTTTATTTTGATTTAAAAATGGTTCCTATCATTATTGCTTTTCTATATGGAAGCAATCCATGTGGGTTACTGATAATCGGCATTACCGTCGTTTATGAAATAATCATTCATGACGATGCCCCATTAATAACAGTGATGAATTTTGGAATCATAAGTGGATTACTCATTCTTTTAGCAAAGAAATTTCGTACATATAGTGATTTTAAAAAGATATTTTTAATTAGCACTCTGTATGGACTCATAACAATTACGAGGGGGATTTTGCTCGTTTACACGAATCACTCTCAGGAGATAGGAATCGTATTTACTTTTTCATTCATTTCTTGGCTTACTTTATTGTCTGCTATGTTTATCTTTGAAAATATGAACAAGCAGATGGAATTAGAGTCTAAGGTTCAACGGGCAGAAAAATTCGATGTGGTTGGTCAACTTGCAGCATCTGTAGCGCATGAGGTGAGAAACCCGATGACCGCTGTTCGAGGCTTTTTACAGCTTTTGAGTGATGATGAAAATTTAACAGAGTCTCAAAGAAGATACATTAATATCTCCATTGAAGAGATTGATCATTCTCAGGTCATCTTATCTGAGTACCTGTCCTTAGCCAAGCCTGCTACGACCGATCTAAAAATCCTTAACTTAAAGTCGGATCTAGACAATATTATCGAACTGATGAGGTCATTTACGAACCTTCAAACCATTTCGATTGTTTCTTCCATAGAAGATAGACTTCTGATCAAAGGCGACAGTTCAGAAATCAAGCAAGTTTTTGTAAATCTTCTCAAGAACAGCATAGAAGCGATTGGAGAAAAAGGCGAGATTATGGTTAGTGCCTATCAAAATGGAAAACATGTAATAGTAGAGATAGAAGATAATGGTCAAGGCATGTCAGAAACTCAACTGAAATATCTCGGTACCCCTTTTTATTCGACTAAAGATAAAGGAACGGGAGTAGGGCTGTCTCTGTGCTATAAGATTGTACACTCGATGAAGGGTACGATAAGGGTGAGAAGTAAACAAGGAAAAGGGACACGGTTTACGATCCAATTTCCAACGGTAGAGTAACAAATTCTCACACAAATATAAAACCCGAATAGTTGCCACTCTATATTGAGTGGAGAGCTATTCGGGTTTTTTCAACTAAACGTAAATTTATAACCTTCCCCAACAATAAGCTGCTTTCCGATATGAACAGGTTCGTGATCTTGATCAAAAATCACCGTTTTCATTAAAAACAAAGGTTCACCAGAGGGTACTTCTAGCAACTGAGCTTCTTCCTCTAGTGCACGGACGATTTCTAGAGTGGTTTCACCTGGATTAGAAGGGTGAATATGGTGTTTTTCTTTTAGTGTTTGATATAAGGAGCCATCTAAGTTTTCATTTAATAAGAATTTATATTTGTTATAAGGAAAGTAGTTGTTTTCTAGCATTAACGGATTTTCACCAGCATATCTAACACGTTGAATATAGACAACGAGATCATCAGGATCCAACTGAAGTAATTGACTGACTTCTGGTTCCGGTTGGAGAATTTCTCGTTTGATCACCTTGCTGCTCGCTTTTAATCCATTTGCTTCACAGGCTGCTGAAAAACTAATGAGGTGGACGATCTTTCTTTCGATTTTCGGTTTGCTAACAAAGGTTCCTTTTCCTTGTTTTTTAATCAGGTAGCCTTCATCAACTAATTCGGTAATCGCTTTTCTCACGGTGACTCTACTAATATCATATTTCTCGCTCAATTCCACTTCCGTTGGGATTTTTTCTCCAGACTTCAGCTTCTTATTAACAATTTCACTACGAATTGATTCTTTTAATTGTAGATATAGAGGGATCTTGTTCTCCTGGCTAAGCATTTCATCACCTTCTTTATAAATGTATGCGCTATATTTGTAAAACGTATTGTATCATCTTATCTTGTGAAGCGCCAATGATTTATGTTTATTTAAAGAGAATAATAGTAAAGTATTCAGAAAATACTAAAAAGTATTGACGAGTGTTCTTTTTATATAGTATATTTTCATAAAACGTTTTAATACGTTTTATTATACATAATAGATTCATTGGTTTTGATTTTACTATAAAAAGGGAGGAGTGAACCGATTATGGATTTGGATTTTACGCAAATAGCACCATCGATTCCATACATCTTAGAAGGGTTAAGGATTACGATACAAATTGTATTAGCAGCCGCTCTCCTTGGTTTTACACTAGGGATTATCCTGACCTTATGTAAAATCAGTAAGTTTCGGCTGTTGCGCTGGTTTGCCGATGGTTATACTTCTGTATTCAGAGGAACACCGATGGTTTTACAATTGCTGATTATTTATTACGGATTGCCACAAATCATTGGGTTCGAAATCACGGCATTTCCTGCAGCAGTGATTGCATTTGGAATGAACTCAGCCGCTTATATTTCTGAAATTATTCGCGCTGGAATTCTGGCGGTTGATAAAGGACAAAGTGAGGCATCCCTTGCACTTGGAATTCCATATCGCCCCATGATGAAAGATATCATCCTCCCGCAGGCAATGAAAAACATCTTGCCCGCACTAATGAATGAGTTTATTACTCTTACGAAGGAATCAGCAGTCGTAACGGTGATTGGTGCGATGGATGTGATGAGACGAGCGTATATCGTGGGTGGTCAAACGTATCGTTATTTTGAGCCGCTTCTGATCGCGGGGATCATTTATTACATTTTGGTCATGGTTCTTACGATTCTTGGAAAAGCGATTGAGAGGAGAATGAGAAAAAGTGATTAAGATAACGAGCCTCGAAAAATCGTTTGGAAGCAATACCGTTTTAAAGGGGATATCAACAGAAATTAAAGAAAGCGAAGTTGTAGCCATTATTGGACCCTCTGGATCTGGAAAGTCGACGTTTCTTCGATGTATGAATCTATTAGAAACACCAACTAAAGGAGAGATTTGGTACAGACAAATAGAGGTGACCAATCCAAAAGTAGATCTTATGAGTGTCAGACAGAACATTGGCATGGTCTTTCAGCATTTTCATTTGTTCCCACATAAAACCGTTTTAGAAAATCTAACCTATGCGCCAATTACCGTAAAAGGGATGTCCAAGGAAGAGGCTGAAAAGATTGGG
>NZ_JAKFCQ010000130.1:0-13877 GCF_036676585.1 Robertmurraya sp. | reverse complement strand
CTCTTTGGTATAAAACCTGAGAAAAAAAGTGCATAAAAAGAAGTCGTACTTTAGTACGACTTCTTTTTTATTTAATTTGGTCTCTTCTTCTCTGCCTTCTTTTCTTTTGTTGAAGCATTCCCTGACAAATCCATGTCATTAATGCTTTTCGGAACACTTTGCATGCCTGATTTTGTTTTAATATTGCGCTTCGTCAAATGAATCCCCCCTTTATTCGAGCTACATTTAATATGGCTTTTCTGACCTTTTTCTACGCATATAAAAAAGGCCAGTGGTATCCACTGACCTTGACGACTTATTCTTGAACTGGTTTCTTTACTAGCCCAAGTATTACTCCTGAAACGATCGCTCCAGCAACGATAGCGATTAAATACATAAACCACCCGCCATCAACTAAAGGCACTACGAATAATCCACCGTGTGGTGCACGTAAACCAATACCAAACATCATTGTTAATGCACCAGCCACCGCTGATCCAGCCATTAATGAAGGAATAACACGAAGTGGATCAGCCGCCGCAAAAGGAATTGCTCCTTCTGTGATAAAAGATAATCCCATAATATAGTTAACTTTTCCTGCTTCTCTTTCTTGTTTTGTGAACTTCTTGCCAAAGAAAGTAGTAGCGATTGCAATTCCAAGTGGAGGAACCATACCTGCTGCCATAACTGCTGCCATTGGCTCATATACCCCGTTTGCTAACAATCCCGTTCCAAATACATACGCTGCCTTGTTAATCGGTCCACCCATATCAAATGCCATCATTAAACCTAGTACTAATCCTAGTAATACTGCATTACCTGTACCTAGCCCTGATAACCAATTAGTAATTCCTGTATTAAGCGCTCCAACTGGACCATTTACGATATATATCATTGCAAAACCTGTAAGAGCAATTCCTAGTAAAGGATATAAAAGAATCGTTTTAATACCTTCAAGAGATGATGGTAAACTTGTTAGCAGCTTTTTCAGACCAACCACAATATAACCTGCTAAGAAACCTGCAATAATACCACCTAAGAACCCTGCACCACCGCTATTAGCTAATAAACCTCCAACTGCACCAGCTGCAAAGCCTGGACGATCTGCGATACTCATTGCAATAAACGCTGCTAAAATGGGAACAATAAACCCAAATGCACCACTACCACCACCGATTGTCATTAATGCTTCTGCAATTGGGTGATATGAAGGATCTTCTGGATTAAAAGCGTTGTAACCGAACATGAAAGAGATTGCAATTAATATTCCTCCACCTACAACGAATGGAAGCATATTAGATACACCACTCATTAGGTGTTTATAAATTGTAGCACCAACACCTTGACCTTTTTGCTCAGAAGAAGTAGAAGATGCATTCCCACTACCCTTAAAAATTGGGGCATCTTGTTTTAGAGCTCTTTCAATTAGTTCCTTCGGTTTACGAATTCCATCTGCTACTTTTGTTTCAATAACATGCTTACCACTAAAACGATCGGTTTCAACATTTGTATCAGCTGCAACAATTACAGCAACTGCTCTTTCAATTTCGGCAGGCGTTAAGACGTTCTTTGCTCCGCCAGATCCTCTTGTTTCAACTTTAATGTCTACACCAAGTTCAGCCGCCTTAGCCTTAAGAGAATCAGCAGCCATATACGTATGAGCAATTCCAGTTGGACAAGCAGTAACAGCAACGATAAATTTCTTTTCCCCAGACATCGTTTCCTCGTCTCCTTCCTCTTCCTGGTCGTACTGATCGATAATGTTCAAAACATCTCTTTCTGTATTTGCGCTTAATAATGCTTCTCTTACTTCATTTTTCATCAAGATAGAAGAAAGCCTTGCGAGCGCTTCCAAATGAGTATTATTCGCCCCCTCTGGAGCTGCAATCATAAAGAATAAATGTGCTGGTTGACCATCCAGCGAATCGTAGTCAATTCCATTTACCGACTTACCAAATGCAATTGAAGCTGTTTTAACTGCCTTCGTTTTTGCATGAGGAATGGCGATTCCTTCGCCAATTCCTGTAGTACTTTGCTCTTCACGCTTTAAAATGCCCGCCTTAAATACTTTTGCATCCTCTAGCTTTCCAGCGCGATCTAATACATCAACGAGCTGATCAATCGCTTCAGACTTCGTTGAGCCTGAAAGGTTTAGATGAATGGTTTCTTTTGTTAAAATCTCAGTTATTTTCATCTCTTTTTCTCCTTAGAACTTTGTAATGTTAACGCTTGTATATAGTGTTTCTATCATTTCTTTCGTTGCTAGACCAATTGAAAATGCAGTTGCGCTTCCAGATGCAACACTATAACGAAACGCTTCCTCAATCTCTTTCGTTTCTTCGTATTTGGCTAGAAAACCGGCTACCATTGAATCTCCTGCTCCAACTGAACTTTTCACTTCACCTTTTGGTACATTTGAAAGGTAAGCAACCTCACGATTTACTAACACGGCTCCTTCTCCTGCCAAGGAAACAATAACGTTTTCGGCTCCCATTTCTACAAGCTTACGAGCATAAGGAACCACTTCTTCTGCAGTTGTAAAACTTGTATTAAATAATTCACCAAGTTCATGGTGGTTTGGCTTAATAAGAAAAGGTTTAAATGCTAAAACTTTCTTTAATAAATCTCCTTCTGCATCTACAACAAACTTTGTTTGGTTTAAATGGCAGATTGACACTAGTTTCTCATACGTGCTTGACTCCATACTTGATGGAATGCTCCCTGCTAATACTAAAGTATCTTCTGAATTTAATAGGGATATCTGATCCTGAAGCTTTTTAAAATCTGCTTCTGTAATAGTTGGTCCTTTTGCATTCACTTCTGTTTCACTATTGGATTTTAACTTTACATTGATTCTCGTATCTTCAAGAACCTCAACAAATTTTGTTTCAATGTCTTCATTGTTCAAATAATTCTTAATGTAAAGTCCTGTAAAACCACCAACAAAACCTAAAGCTTTACTAGGTACACCCATTCTTTTTAGTAATCTTGAAACATTTATACCTTTACCACCAGGAAATTTCGTCTCATTTTTTGTACGATTCAAATCACCCAGTGTTAATTCTTCTACCTCCACAATGTAATCGAGGGAAGGATTGAGTGTTACGGTGTAAATCATTCTTTCACAACCTTTATTGTCGTTTTGCTCATGTATTGATCTTGGAACTCACTGTTCAGATCATCTGTAATGATCGACGCTTCATGTAAGTCAGCAATTTTAGCGAATGCTATTTCTGAGAACTTCGATTCATCACTTAACACAAATGCTTCTCTTGAAAGAGAAATAGCTGATTGTTTAATCATTGCTTCTTCTTGATCAGGTGTTGTGTACCCAAATTGAGTGTGGATTCCATTCACTCCCATAAAGCATTTGTCAAAACGGTATAGCTCTAAACTTGTTAGCGCTCCTCGACCAATAATGGCATTTGTCTTAGGTTTTGCATACCCACCAATTAGATACATTGGGATGTCTCTATCTAGTAAAGGTTTTACATGCATAAGTCCGTTTGTCACGACCACAATGTTTTTTGGTAAGTAAGGAATCATTTCCATTACTGTTGATCCTGCATCAAGAAAAATACAATCTCCTTCTTCCACTAAGCTAGAGGCATACTTGGCAATTCTTTTCTTTGGTTGAAGGTTTTTGGTAGCTTTCTCGACCATGCTCGGTTCTTGTAGCTTTCCCTGTAATCGAGCAGCACCACCATGTATCCTTTTTAAGAATTTATCATCTTCTAGTTGTGTTAAGTCCCTTCTTATCGTTGACTCTGATGAATTTGTTAGGTCTACAAGGTCTTGTATTTTAACTACACCTTTTTCTTTTAATTGCTGCAAAATCAATCGATGGCGCTCTGGTGTTAACAATGCATCACCTCATTAAAACGCTTTCTTTTTTTATTTCCTGAGTCAAGAGTACTATAACCCCTCTCGAAAATCAATCACTTTCTATCAAAATCTTTCTCAAATTATCAAAAACTATCAAAATTTCGACAAAAATCTACCATTTACCTTTGAGAAAATGAAGGAATTCGCTTAAAAACATTCACATGATTTACTAACTGTTTGGGGAAAGTAGTAAATGAATTAGATAAGGAGGGCTATAATTATGGATTCTAGAAGAGTAAAGCAAATATTATCATCATCAGCAGATATTCACGTGGAGTATAACGGTGCTTCTGTGTGGATTGACGAGCTGCATGAAGACGGGAAGACCGCAACCGTTCATTTGCGTGGACCATTGGAAGAAAGATCCACGGTCGATATATCTGAATTAGAAGAAGAATAATAAAAAACAACCAAAAGGACTTCAACTTATGAAGCTTTTTGGTTGTTTTGTTTTACAGATTTTTATTAGGTCAAAAAAAGAAGCATCCATACAAAATGTTGGATACTTCTGATTATTTTCCTTCGGGTTGAGCTTGATTGCGCTCATTTTGGACCTTTTCATACCATAAGTGAGCATGAGAGAGCATTGTAAATAATAGAAAGAAATTCATTGACCATACACTCACGAATGGTGCAATACCTCCAATTTCAATTGAGTGCCAACCTTTTAACTTCATCACTAAAAACGTCTCCATAAATACTAGAAAAAAACCACCGATCCCAGCAATAATTGTTCGAAGCATGTGACACCTCCACGATCTATACGAATTTTGTAATAATTATAACAAACTGTCACAAAAAGTTCAAATATTAAAAAGATTGGGCATATTTCTATGCCCAACCCGACTTCTTAACGATTTCTACCTGTCATATTTCCATTATTTCCACCAAGACCATTACGATCATTATTGTTATCGTCATCATTAAGATCTAAATCCAAGTCATTGTCGCCATTATCGTCATTTAAGATGTTGTCATCCCGACCATTTCGGTCATTGTCCAAGATATTGTTATTTCGGTTGTCTCGATCATTGTCAAAAATATTATTATCACGGTCATCGTTATCATTATTAAAGATCCCATTTCCTCGATTACCGTTATTGTTGTCTAAGATTCCGTTATCATCATTTTGGTTGTATCTAACCGGTCTATAATTGACATCATCGTCATTGTTTAAGTTGTTATCGTCCACTCCACAAGCAGACAATAAACCAAGTGTCATAACTGATGACATCGCTGTAAGAAGTACTTTTTTCTTTATCATTCGTGTGACCCCCCTGATTTCATTTGGTGAAGCATCTTTAATTTGCTCTCTTCCAGGGGTTTTTAACCTAGATTCCGCTTATTGTTTTCTGACACATGCTCCAATATAAGGTATTCAACTTTTTGAGATATCGGGCAAAATAAAAAAGCCACCACAGTGGCTTTTTACTAATTTTTCAGCTTATAAAACGTTTCAATAAAGAAGCGTGGCTCTTCTCTCACCTTATAAGGAAACAATCCTTGATTCGTATGTAAATATAGAATACCTAACTCTTTCGTCAATTTTCTAAAAGAAATATCATGAACATCCGAAAATGAAAAAGTAGAAGCACTTGTAGTAATCTTATCTTCATACATCTTTAATAATTGCTCTTCGTGTAAGACTACCTGAGTTCCATCTACAATTTTTCTTGTTACTGTAAAGTATTGCTGAGTCATAATCACAAGGAAATGTACTCCTTTTTATTTATAATCATTAGATTTTTATTTTCATTTACCCATTGAAAAGGTAAAATAGGAGATATTTTATCTTATTGGAGGATTTACCATGCTAAAGATACGCGAAGCACATATTAATGATTTACCTATCCTTTTATCAATATATAATGAGGCAATCGTAAACACAACTGCTACCTTTGATTTGGAACCTGAATCATTAGAGAAGAGAAAAACTTGGTTTGCCAAATATGGTGGTAAATATCCATTAATTGTTTCTGAATGGCATGGTGAAGTGGTTGGTTATGGGAGCTTAAGTCCTTTCCGTGAAAAACCGGCATACAATTCAACCACTGAATTATCAATCTACATATCTTCAGCGGCAAGGGGCTTAGGGATTGGTACTGCACTAATGTCTGAATTAATTACTAGAGCAAAAGAACATGGATTCCATACAATGATCGGAGGAATAACGGCAGGAAACGAAGGAAGTATTGCCTTACATAAGAAGTTTGGATTTACATTGGCAGGACATTTTAAAGAGGTTGGGTTTAAATTCGATGATTGGCAAGATGTACTCTTCTATCAACTCATCCTTCCAACCGAGTAGAAGAAAAACTCTGAGAAAGGCTAGGACTAGCCTTTCTCTTTCATATTAATATGACTTACTTGGGTTGTTTAACACTTCAACGATTTTCGTTGATTGCTTCATTTCACTATGACATAAGGGGCAGCTTGGGCTTTCGGTGCTTTTAAAATTGTCACGAATCCAACACTTGCAACTTTCTGATGAGCAAACCCACACCTTTGTTTCTTCTTTTACAACTTCTTCTTGATTTTTTCTTCCGAATCCCATATTTCCCCTCCTAAAAGTAGCTAAATAATAAAAAATCCAGTTATTATAAAAAAGAAGACCAATCTATCACCCTTTTTATAATAATTGGATTTTCTATTTCGCTTTTTATCCATTAATTAGATTATACCACTGTTGTGAAAATTTGTATAGAAAACATTTTCCCAATAAATACTACGAAAGTGTATATACTAACATTACATTGTATATGAAAGGAGACTACTAATGGATTATAGAAAGCAGAATAACTTCCAAATTCCTTATAAAAAGCAAACGACTAGTTACGGGATTGAAGAGGAAATGAGTCTTCAATCTATTCAATTTGCAACAACTCTTAATACTTACCTAAATGAACGAATTGATTCGGAATACCAAGAGAACGACTAACGACTAACCCCTAGTCCCTTCAACCTAATTCTGTTGAAGGGACTTTTTTTTGAATTCACATTTATCTTTTTGTCGTACAAGCAATCCTTCATGAATACAATGTGTACGAGCAGTTGTATTTGATTGGAGGGAATTTGCTTTGGGTGTATTTTTCAGTTATGTGCTACTAGGTTTATCACTTGCTGCTCCAATTGGTCCCATTAATGCTGCACAAATGGATAAAGGCATTAAACATGGCTTTTTGAACGCGTGGGTGCTAGGCCTAGGGTCTGTGATAGCAGACATTTTTTATATGCTACTCGTTTTTTTAGGATTTTCTCAATTCATTGAAATTCCTATAGTAAAAATGTTTTTATGGTTATTCGGATTTTTTGTATTGGTCTACACGGGTGTGGAAGGATTACTAGGTGCTGGAAAAATTGTACTTAGCAAAGGAAATAGGGATGCTTCTTTATCCAAATCCTTCATCACTGGATTTTTCATGTCCATTTCTAATCCGCTAACTATTTTATTTTGGTTAGGTATATATGGGTCAGTATTAGCAAAAACGGCAACCATGTACGAACACACAGAGCTATTATACTTTAGCAGTGCCATCATTTTAGGACTTGTCATTTGGGACGTATGTATGGCAGCAGTTGCAAGCAGCTTTAGGAAATTACTCACAACAAAACTGCTAACAATAATCACGATCATCTCTTCTATATCCTTAATTGGTTTTGGCTTATATTTCGGGCTTGAAGCGTTAAAAATCTTTATGAACTAATATAAAAGCCCCTAATAAAAAGGGGCTTATTGCCGTTTACGATAGTGTCGATGGCTTTTTATCTTACCATTGTGTGTGTTGATTTTTTTCTTTTTAGCCCGCCCTTTTACAAAATGGGAAATGATGTCAGCGCAAATAATAATAAGCACGATTAAAAGACTGACAAATAATCCAGGTCGGGAAGAAGCATGTAATAAAGTACCTGAAATGGCTAAAAGGATAAGCCCCATCCCAATAAACCTTTTAATATGGTCCCAGCGAGAAAAAGTAATGAGACGCGGAGCTGAAAATAACACCAGTATCCAATTGTATAAAAGCATTAATCCGGCTGCCGTTGTAATATATTCATAAATGGAATCCGGCATCAAACGTGCAGTGACTATGGAAGCAACTAAACCTGATATCGTTACCAGTAAAGCTATTGGAGGTACTTTTAATTTCCCTTGCTTCGCTAATAATTTTGGAGCATCATGGTCGTCTGCCATTGTTACTAACATCGTTGTTATAGCGAATAACGATGCTGACATGGTGGAGAATCCTGCAATAATAAGAGCCCCATTAAACACATGAGGAACAAACCCTAAGTTGGCATATTCGTGAAGAGCACTAACAAATGGACTTTTTTTATCGGAATGTTCTTGCCACGGAATCATTGTAACAGCTAGAAATATTGATATGAGGTAAATGATTGTTAAGACGATGAGCATGATTTTCCCTGCTTTTGGAGCATCATCTTTGTTCTTTAAACGTGTAGCCATAATGCCCATAATTTCTATACCGCCAAAAGCGTAAAATCCGAAAATTAGAGCAGACCATAAGCCTTTTAATCCATTTGGTAATATTTCATTTTTGGTATTAGGGAAATGATCAAATCCCTTCTGACCATCAATAACTCCAGTTAAAGCAAGAATTGCAATAATTATAAACATTAAAATAGCTGAAATCTTAATCACACCGAGGAGATTTTCTATTTTCTCGAACCCTTTATTACCTAAAAGAACAACAACAATACCTAGAGCTGCATAAAAAGCGGAAAATACCCATAAAGGGATATTCGGAAACCAAAATTTCGTAAAGATTGAAAGAGCTGTAAGTTGGCTTCCAGTAATGAGCATTTCTGACATCCAATATACCCAGCCACTTGTAAACCCAGCCCATGGACCAAATGCCTTTTTCGCATATGCCCGAAATGATCCTTTTTGAGGGTCCTGAGCG
This sequence comes from Robertmurraya sp., assembly GCF_036676585.1. Taxonomy (NCBI): domain Bacteria; kingdom Bacillati; phylum Bacillota; class Bacilli; order Caryophanales; family Bacillaceae; genus Robertmurraya; species Robertmurraya sp. Next base: position 5,094 of record NZ_JAKFCQ010000130.1, on the reverse strand, counting down.
GACATTCTTCCGAGTGAGTCATAAACAATATATGTCCCTATCCCTGCAATTAGAAAAGCCAATAGGACCGCTGGACCAGCCATTTGAATCCCGATGCTTGACCCTAAAAAGAAGCCCGTACCGATAATACAACCGACTCCAATTAAGGATAACGCATACCAGGAAAGTCCCTCTTCGTTTCCTTTTGTCTTTTTATCCACGTAATTCTCCCCTTTCATTACCTATTGTTCGATGAACAGGAAAGAGTTATGTATCTATAAAACAAAATGTTTTTATGTATGATTAAAGAGGTACCTTTCCTGTATAAACAGGTAAATAAATAAGAAAGCGGGTTCCTAAAGGACTGCTTTTAACATTCATCGTTCCATGATAGTTTTCAATGATTTTCTTTGAGACAGAGAGCCCTAATCCAGTTCCCTCATCCTTTGTCGTGAAAAAAGGATCAAATACATGTTGGAGTAGGTTAGGGGCAATTCCCACACCATTATCAACGAATTCAATGAATATATTTGACCCTATCAATTCTGTTGAAATCGTGATTTCAATTGTGCTATCATTTTTGGCTTGCAAGGAGTTTCGATATAAATTAGAGAAGACCTGAAATAACTCTTCTCGATCAGCTACAAAGAAACTATTTGCAGATGCCGGACTGATTTTATATGTAATATTAACATTATGAAGCAGTGCATCACTGTTGAGAAAATGACCGAGATAATCGATAAAGAAATCTTTTACCTCCAATATCTCTCTCTTAACCGTACCAGGCTTCGAAATACGCAGAAAATCGGTAATAATCTTGTTTGCTCGATCAATCTCTGGAATAAGAAGTGACCGAAACATCTCCGCAGTCTCCTCATCAACTCTCCCCTGTAGTAATTGTAAGTATCCTCTTACAGTCGTTAAGGGGTTTCGAATTTCATGAGCAATACCCGCTGCTATTCTACTAGCTAAAGTTTGTTTTTCTGCTTCCTTAATATGATTTAGAAAGCGAAATACACCTACAACTCGGTCTATCCTTCCTTCTGAGGTTTTAATTATTCTTGTATTAATAATCCCATAATTTTTATCTAATATTTCTTGATTAAATATCGGCTTGCCTGTTCGTAACGTTTCAAGCATTTTGATTTGTTCATCCGGAATCTGGAGAAGTTCTCGCACATGCTTTCCAACTACCCTTTCTCGATCCACATGTAAATCTATAGCGGCCTGCGCATTGCAAAGAGTAACTATCCCCTCAGAATTAATAAACACAATATGATGTGGAACCACATCTAATATTTCATTTAAAAAAATTTCAATCTCTTCAAAAGGAATCATAGGAGTGGAGGTAATCTTTATCCCTCTTTTTTTGGCAGTTGAATTTTTTATTAGATCAACATTCTGAAACTCATTCTTAGTAAGCTCCATCCTTAATTCAGGGTCAGTATATGTAAAAGAAAAAGGTAATAATGACACAAATCTTTTGTAAAAAAACAATTCTTGCTTTAATTGTTCCATTTCTTTTAAGTTATTATTAATTGTCAAATGAAACTCTCCTAGCATGTAAAGTTCTTCCTATTATTATACGCTTAGTTCCATTTGATGAAAACTGCTTTTCCATCTTACAAAATAGGGGTATACTAAAAAAAGCTTCAATCAGGAGGTATAAGATGAATTATACAGAATATACAGTTGAAAGAGTGGAAGACCCATTCAACATATTAACAGGAAATCGATATGAATTCTTGATCGATTTTACTGTGGACGAAGAGGATGAATTGTACCGAGAACAGGGGCTAAAGTTGAAGGTCCTATATGTTGTAGACGAGAATGGTCCACGTGTTTCACATTATCACATATTAGAATCTGACACAGAAAAAGTGCTGGAATTTGACTTAGAAGATGAAGAGTTAGTTATGCTTCAATCATTTTGTAAAGAACATTACCTAGAAGCAGAAGAGGAGTAAAAAGAGCAATCGCTCTCTTTACTCCTCTTCTACTTTCTTGCCATCTTCAATAATGTGATACATTAAATGTGCTAAATGGTGAATGGGCCCATACTCTTCTTCAGCCTCTTCCCCCTCAGCTTCCTCTTCATTGTACTCTAAATCATTTAATTGGAGTGCTGCAAATTGATAAAAATCCTTAAGTTCAAACGAATAGCAACCACTTGGTTCTTCACTTTCTTCTTCATAGTGAAGAACCAGATACGATTCTTTTCCTTCTTTATCAACTGCATCAAAATAAACAAAAAACCCTATATTCGTATCTAATTCGAATAAATGACGCGTGCCACCTTCTGTTGCTAGGTGAAAATCTTCTTCATTCAGTTTATTAACTACCATCTTATCCACTTGATCTTCTTTATGAAAATTTACTGTGAATGATTTCATATTGAACCCCCTATTTGTTTCAGACACAAAAAAGAGCTCTAAAAAGAGCTCTATTGGATCCATTAGATTTTATTAACATTAACAGCTTGTGGTCCACGCTGTCCTTGTTCGATATCAAAGCTAACTTCTTGACCTTCATCAAGAGACTTAAAGCCTTCGCTTTGAATTGCTGAGTAATGTACGAATACATCCTCTCCACCTTCAACCTCAATAAATCCAAAACCTTTTTCTGAGTTAAACCATTTTACTTTACCAGTTGCCATGTAAAAAATCCTCCTAAATTTCAAAAGCTCTTTTTAATGATACCTTGTATCACATTTATATATTGCCTAATTTTTTATATTTCAATCACAAAAATGTAAATTATTTTTGTTTTGCTGGTTTACGATTACGCGAACCGCGATCATCTCTACGATCTTTACTTCGGAAATCCTTGCTTCTTCCACGATCATTCGAGCGTGTACGATCTCTAAAACCAGACTTCGGTTTACGTGAACGAACTGGTTCTACCGCTGTTAGTTTGATTGGAGTAACATCAGGTTCCTTAGTTAAAAGCTTTAATGTTGCAGCTAGTACCGTTACAGAATCAATATCTTCTAATAATGACTCAGCGGCACGTTTGTAATCAGAGTAATCATTATTTTCAATTACCTTCATAATTTTATTAATTGTAGCTTCTTGATTTCCAGCGATTACATCTTTGTAAGAAGGAATTGGTTTTTTAACCATCTTTTTATTTGTTACTTGCTCAATAATTTTCAAATGATCAAGTTCGCGTGGGGAAACAAATGTATAAGCTAGACCTTTCTTCCCAGCACGTCCTGTACGACCAATTCGGTGTACATAGCTTTCTGGATCCTGCGGAATATCAAAATTGTACACGTGTGAAACCCCACTAATATCCAGGCCACGAGCAGCTACATCAGTTGCTACCATGATTTCAATTGTTCCATCCTTAAAGCGACGAATAACTTGGTCACGTTTTGACTGCGGAATATCACCATGGATTCCTTCAGCTGAGTAACCGCGCTTGATCAACCCTTCAACCACTTCATCTACACGCTTCTTCGTACGGCCAAAAACAATTGCAAGCTCTGGAGATTCAATGTCGAGTAAACTAGTTAACACATCAAACTTTTGTTTTTCATGTGTTTCAAGATAGAATTGTTCAATATTTGTGACTGTCATTTCCTTTGCTTTCACTTTTACAAGCTCAGGATTTTTCATGAATTTTTCGGCAAGAGTTTGAATTCTCTTGGGCATTGTCGCTGAGAAAAGTAATGTTTGACGTTCTTCAGGGATATCACTTAAAATTCTTTCGATATCTTCGATGAAGCCCATATTTAGCATTTCATCTGCTTCATCTAAAACAACCATCTTAATATTATTTAGACGAATCGTTCTTCTGTCTAAATGGTCGATTAGTCGTCCAGGTGTTGCAGCAATGATCTGTGGTCGGTTTTTTAATGACCGAATTTGGCGATTAATATCTTGACCACCATAAATCGGAAGTGTACGAATTCCTTTCACTTGCCCAATTCGGTTTAATTCTTCAGCCACCTGAACTGCTAATTCACGTGTAGGAGCTAATACAAGACCTTGAATACCCTCTTGTAAATCCATCTTTTCTAGTAATGGAACACCAAAGGCTGTTGTTTTTCCTGTTCCTGTTTGAGCTTGCCCAATCATATCTCTTCCTTGAAGAGCGATCGGAATCGCTTGTGCTTGTATCGGTGTTGGTTCTTCAAATCCCATATTTGATACTGCTTTTTGTAATTCACTACTTAGACCAAAATCTGAAAATGTTGTCAAAGTTATTTTTCCTCCTTAATTTTAAACACCTATATCATTATTTTGTACTTAGAATTATATTTTAAAGTTTTTTTTGTAATTTTTTTTTGAGTGAAGGAATGATCGCGAGAGAATAAAACGGAGTTAATTATCATGGTTTCATTCCAAAGAAAAAGGTGATGCTTATATCAATGCATCACCTTAAATGACTCATATATTAAGCTTTTTGAACGTTAGAAGCTTGTGGTCCACGGTTGCCTTCAACGATTTCGAAAGTAACTTCTTGGCCTTCTTCTAAAGTTTTGAAGCCTTCTGATTGGATTGCTGAGAAATGTACGAATACATCTTGACCTTCAGCTGATTCGATGAATCCGAAACCTTTTTCTGCATTAAACCATTTAACTTTACCTGTGTTCATGTGTAAAACCTCCAAAAAATTGTTCACCATAAGTACTAAATATATAGATCAAAAACGTAAAAAGACGTAACTAGCAAGGAAGGGAAGAAAATCGACCACATCCTGCAGTTACGACCACTTAACCAAAAATATATACCGAACTTTATAGCGTTATACTCATATTAAACCAATATGCAGAATAAGTCAAGAAGATTAAATGGATTGAACTACTTCATTTTCCACTTTCGACTGAAATCTGCGTTCTGCCGAATCGACTGTATGTTTTAATAGCATGGCGATCGTTACAGGTCCAACACCACCAGGAACTGGTGTAATAGCGGATGCTTTTTCAAAACAAGAATCGTATTCAACATCCCCAATGTTTCCTGGGTTATAGCCAGCATCTAAAATCACTGACCCTTCCTTCACCCATTCACCCTTAATAAAGTTAGGCTTACCTACTGCTGCAACAACAATATCGGCTTGTTTCACAATGTCTGGTAAGTTATTTGTATATGAATGGCATGTAGTTAC
>NZ_JAKFCQ010000129.1:0-12984 GCF_036676585.1 Robertmurraya sp. | reverse complement strand
ACCGAAGCGCTAGAGAAGGATATGAACAACGAGCAAATTAAAAATGCCCAGCAAATGCTGAAGGCACTTGGACTTGATCCGGGTCGAGAGGACGGGTATTTCAACGACCGTACCGAAACATCAGTCATGGCCTTCCAACGTCAACACGATTTAGAGATGACAGGGAAAATTGACAGCAAAACAGCCAGTGCTCTCCAGAGTGCGGTGGTTGAAGAAATGAAGAAGGATAGCAATGACACGCAACTGCAGACTGGACTTCGATTATTGGCGAAATAAGATTGACCCTCTTATCCTCATGGGTAAGAGGGTATTTTTGTTATGGAAATTCCGTGAATATTCCCCTAAAACCCCATATCCACTATTATCCAAAATATTTCTAATATCGAATTCTCCTTTCATTTGGTAAAATAAAGATTAATAGGAAAGTTCGGAAATAGATTGATAAGGTTGGTGGCTAGTTTGGTTCTAGAGTGGCTATTAGAAATGGCTTGGGGATTCGCAAAACTATTAATACATCCAGTGTTTTACTTCACATTCCTACTCGCGGCATTTTTAGGAGTTTCTCGAGTAAAGAGAGAGCGAAGTCATTTTCACGTTCGCGCCGAAAATGCCTACTTTGAGCTTCGGCAGTTACTACCGCTCGGACTATTGCTCGGATTCGGACTGTCGATCATCATGATTGCCGCGGGAGTGGTCATTCCGCTAGCGGCCATCCTGTTTATCGCAGCAATCACGATCATCCTGAGCATTCGTGTACGCCTACTATCATCGGTGTACACAGTGGGTCTCACCTTCTTCGCCATCTTTTTCACATCGGGCAAGGACTGGAGCATCCCACTTTTCCCTGATCTCTTCAGCAGTCTAGAAGACAAGCTCTACCCGTCCATCACGGTCCTTCTAGCTCTACTAGTCATTGCAGAAGGCATTCTTATTTTGAAAAATGGAAAGAAGGGGACCTCGCCTAAGCTCATGACGAGCAAGCGCGGCCAACGAGTAGGCGTTCACGAACTCAAGCGAGTATGGATGTTGCCGCTTCTTCTGTTGATCCCTGGAGATGCCCTCCAGCAGCTGCCGTTTGAATGGTGGCCAGTGTTTAATGTAGATGGAGAAGGCTACGGACTACTACTAGTTCCGTTCGCACTTGGGCATTATCAGCATATCCAAGGAGCACTGCCAACTCAGGCAGTCGCACATGTAGGAAAGCAAATCATGGCTCATGGTTTCGTTCTAACGGCCATCGCGATCGCTTCATATTGGCTCCCGATTCTATCATTAGCGGTCGTTGCGATCGGAATCCTAGGTCGCGAGGTGATCTACTTTAGCCAAAAGACGAAGGAAGAAAGTGGTCCCTTCTATTTTTCGAAACGCAATCAAGGTGTCATGATTTTAGGAGTGCTACCACATTCTCCCGCACAAAAAATGCAGCTATCCGTTGGGGAGATTGTTTCTAAGGTAAATGGAACAATTGTGCATAACGAAGCAGAGGTCTATGAGGCGCTACAACGGAACCGTGCTCACTGTAAGCTTGAGGTGTTAGACGTCAATGGACAAGTTCGCTTTGCCCAGCGAGCTCTCTACGAAGGAGATCATCATGAGTTGGGAATTCTGTTTGTACAGGATGAGAAGAAGTGGGGAACAGAAGCGGTTTGATGTTATTTTTCATAAATGGAATATTCCAAATAGAAAAGGCACCTTCAACAAATAAGTTAGCAATTTAAATTCATATGAATAACTAATCAAGAGAACGCAATCAATCATTGCGTTCTTTTTATGTTGTCAGCAACCTATTGCCAAATCCCTATTAACGATACCTTTCGGCAGAATGTACAATGTGAGACAATACACATTGTACATCCCATTGATGTACATCACCATGGTAATAAATTGGAATGAAAACGTGTACATTTTTATTTTTATGAATGATACTATGTAACCAAGGAGGACATGACAATGGATTTAGACGAGAGAAGCAGTCAAATACTTCATGAAATTCTTATTAATCCGAGTATAAAAAACAAGGATCTGGAAGAGCGGTTTTCTCTTAGCAGAAGACAGGTTGGTTATAGCATTAACAAAATTAACGATTGGTTAATAGCGACAGGTTTACCTGAGATCAAAAGAACAAAGTCTGGATTATTTCTTCTAAATAAGGTGCATTTTACAACTCTCCTGAATGAAAATGCCTTAGATGAAACAGATGCATACATTCTTTCTGAAAACGAAAGAGTAAATCTATTGATACTCATGCTATTAAGCAGAAGTGAAGAACTTTCACTTTACCATTTAACTTCGTGCCTTAGTGTAAGTCGTAATACTATAATTAACGATCTAAAAAATGCTCAACTCCAGCTTGATATCTTTGATTTAACAATTAAGTACTATAGGCAGTATGGCTACCTTATCGAAGGTAAGGAGTTTAATAAGCGACAGCTATTGATTAACATCATCTTTAAAACGATTGAAATGACGAATGGAAAAAGGTGGATTGAAGAGTTAACATCCATTCCACGATCAGAGATTGATACCTTTCATGAACGTGTGGAAGAGGTTGAAAGAAAATTAAATCTAAAGTTTACTGATGAAAAAATCGAATCAATGCCCTACATACTCATATTACTTCTAAGACGCATTACTCAAGGGAAATTAATTGAACCTTTTCACATTCATTATTATGAGCTGTCTGATACGAAGGAATTTCAAGCAGTAGAAGAGCTTTTACAGGATTTAGATCAAATCCCGATGGAAGAAAGATTATTTATCACATTGCACCTTTTAACAACAAATGTATCCTCTTCTGAACGCAATGCAGACAAAACATTTCCTGAATTATATCACTCTATTAGTCTTATGCTCTCTCTATTTGAGAGAAATGCATGTGTGCGATTACAAGAAAAAGATCAGCTTTTAAATAAAATCCTTCTACATGTTAAACCAGCGTATTACAGAATTAAATATAAGCTGTCGATTACAAACCCCTTAGAAAATACAGTAAGTAATGAATTTAAGGAGCTACATCATCTTGTAAGAAAATCTATGAGGCCCTTAGAACAGCTTATTGGAGGAAATATTCCGGAGAGCGAATCCACTTATTTTACAATGCTTATCGGCGGTTGGCTTTCTAGACAGGGGGATAGCCTCCAAAAGAAAATTAAAGCTCTCGTTGTTTGTCCGAAGGGTATTTGTGTATCAAGATTACTCGAAAGTACCTTGCGAGAATTGTTTCCAGAGTTTGTATTTATTGATGCTTTGTCAGTCCGAGAATTTCATGTTTATACACTTGATTATGATCTTGTCTTTACTACCACTTTTCTACAAACGAATCGTAAACAAATCCTTGTTAAAACGTTTCTGGAAAGAGAAGAAAAATATCGGTTACGAAAACAGGTAATGCAGGAGCTAAACGGCTACACACCATCGGTTATGAATGTGTATCACGTAATCGATATTATTGAAAAACATGCGACCATTGAAAGTCGAGAGCAGCTACAAAAGGAGCTTGAATCACATTTTCGCCTAGATCATACACCACATTTGGCGAAACCTATGGAGTTACCGAAGAGAAATTTAAATGAGCTTATCGTACCTGAAACTATCACCTTAGAAAAAAGAATGAAATCGTGGCAGGAAGCACTTCAAATTTGCTCAAGACCTTTAGTTGAGAGTGGTAGTGTTACACCCTCTTATGTAGAGGAAATGCTTCGGTTGTACGACAGCGAAGACCCTTATATTATTATCGGGAACAATATAGCTATACCGCACGCAGATCCTGAAAGTGGTGTAAACGAGGTTAGTATGAGTCTTCTTAGGCTAGAAGAACCTGTTCAATACAATGAATATTCAGTCCAAATCATTATTACAATTGCTGCTTTAGATAAGCACCAGCATTTAAGAGCATTGATGCAACTTATGAAGCTAGCAAGTAATCAGGAGGATACTATGAGGCTGATCGAATCAAAGTCGTCAGATGAACTTCTCCAGGTGATTTCGAAGTACTCAGCTGTCTAATAATCTATCTTGTGAAAGGGGGGATGCTTAAAAATACAAACCTAGTAAAACTATAAACGAAAGTAAGGAGAAGAATGAAAATGGACACCGTTTGTCTAGAAGAATCACTCATAATGGTAGACTTGGATGGAACAACAAACGAAGAAGTTCTTCAAAACATGGCTAGAAATTTATACGAACAAGGTGTCGTCAAAGAAAGCTATATCGATGCAGTGATCGAAAGAGAGAAGACTTTTCCAACAGGCCTGCCAACACTAGGATGTTCTGTCGCAATTCCACATACGGACATTGAGCATGTGAATAGAAAAGCCATTAGTGTGGCTGTTTTAAAAAACGAAGTGGATTTTGGAATTATGGGGGAAATCGGAACCGTTACTCCAGTGAAGCTTGTCTTTATGCTTGCAATGGATCAACAGCATGCGCAATTAAAATTACTTCAAAGCTTAATGCAAATCTTTCAAAATGAAGAAACATTAAAGGAAATATCAAAGGAACATAGTAAAGATAAAATCATTGATTTACTTGAAAGTAAATTAAATCATTAGAGGGGCAGGGGTTTTCTATGAAGAAAAAGACAATTTTAGTAGCATGTGGTGCAGGTATTGCAACTTCTACAGTGGTAAATGAGGCAATTATCGAAATGTGTAGTGCAAACAACATCCAGGCTAACTTAATTCAGTGCAAAATAACTGAGGTATCAGGATATTTAGATTCTGCTGACTTACTTGTGACAACAACTATAACTGGTAAGGATTACCCATTCCCAGTCATCAACGCAAGAGCTTTCTTAACAGGAATTGGATTAGATGATGTGAAGCAGCAGATTCTTGAGGAGATTAAAAAATGATTTAGTCATTTTTTATAACTGTTTTCGAAAGCAGTTGTTTCCTTAACGAAAATCAAGATTTTGTAAAACCTGTCATTCTTAACTATGGATGAAAGATAGGTTCATGTGAAACGACTTATCCGAAAACAGAGTAGTAGAAAAGTATTGTACTTAGTTTGAGGAGGAAGAAATATGAAGGACATGGTTGAAGCTTTACAGGCATTTTTAGGACTAGGACCAACGGTAATTTTACCAGTAGCCATCTTTCTTCTAGGTATGCTTTTTGGTCAAAAGCCAGGGAAGGCGTTTCGTTCAGGTTTAACGATCGGCGTTGGATTTATCGGTATTTTCATGGTCGTAGATTTGCTAGTTAATAATCTTGGACCTGCCGCTAATGGGATGGTAGAGAGGTTTGGAATAGAATTAAATGTGATTGACGTTGGTTGGCCAGGTGCAGCAACTATATCATGGGCATCACCAATCGCAGCATTTATTATTCCTCTAGGGTTAGTCGTTAATATCATCATGCTTGTAACAAAAACGACGAAAACGATGATGGTAGATATTTGGAACTTCTGGCACTTCACATTTGCAGGTGCAGTAGTTTACGCATTATCAGGTAGTATCGTTCAAGCTTTAATTGCTGCAGTTATTTTCCAAATTATCATTCTTAAAATTGCTGACTGGACAGCGCCAATGCTAGAAAACTACTTTCAACTACCAGGAATTTCAATTCCAACAGGAAGTACAGCATCGTATGCACCAATTGGTATTCCACTTGTTTGGTTAATTCAGAAAATTCCCGGAATAAAAAATCTTCACGCTGATCCAGATACCATTCAAAAAAGATTTGGTGTTTTCGGTGAACCAATTTTTATGGGGCTTATCTTAGGTATTGGGCTTGGTGCACTGGCTGGTTATGGTGCTGGAGATATCATTAAGGTCGGTATGGCAATGGGTGGGGTAATGTTCCTTATGCCTAGAATGGTTAAAATTCTCATGGAAGGATTACTGCCAGTATCAGAAGCTGCTCGTAATTTCTTAAGTAAAAAGTTCGGTGCAGACAATATTTACATCGGATTAGACGCGGCTGTAGCCATCGGACATCCATCAGTCATAGCAACCGCTCTTATTCTTGTACCTATTACCGTTGCATTAGCAGTTATTTTACCTGGTAACAATCTATTACCATTCGGTGACTTGGCAACCATTCCATTTATCGTTGCATTTATTGTCGGTGCCGCAAGAGGGAATATTATCCACTCTGTTATCGCAGGTACTGTAGTTATCGCATTATCACTTTACATGGCAACAGATCTTGCTCCGCTTCACACCCAAATGGCAATTGATGCACACTTTGATATGCCTGAAGGAACCAACATGATCTCTAGTATCGACCAAGGCGGTAACCTAGTAAACTATGTTGTTTATAAGCTCTTTGCACTTTTTAATTAGGGCTATAAATAGCAAGAGCTAATACATGCAAAAATGCAGCATTAGCTCTTAAAATCTCGACTTAAATTGGCGTTTAATTCGAGAGGCTTAGAGACGGGAATCTCTAAAAAATATAATTTGATTTAACAATACTATAATTAATACCTTTTGTCAAAATTGGCTATTTTCTACCTTAATTTTATACGTGATACTGACAGTAGTATGCCGTATAGACAAGGATTGGCTATTGACAAAAAGTAGTCATTAGAAAACAGCCTTTTAAAAGAAATCCTTTTAGGAGGAAACTAAATGAAATCACTTGTGAAATTAGAACCAGGCTTCGGACACCTAGAATTAATAGACGTTGAGGAGCCAACGGTTGGCGAAGATCAGGTAAAAATACTTGTAAAATATGCTGGAGTTTGTGGTACTGACCTTCATACCTATGAGGGTAAATACAAAGTGAATGCACCAGTCACTCTAGGGCATGAGTTTTCTGGAGAAGTAGTAGAGGTTGGTTTGAATGTTAAAGACATTCAAGTTGGAGATCGTGTGACTTCAGAGACGACCTTTACTATTTGTGGTAAATGTAAGTATTGTCAATCGAAGAATTATAATTTATGCAGTGATCGAAAGGGTTTAGGTACACAGCAAGATGGTGGATTTGCAAAATACGTAATTGCTAGGAAGGAAAGTGTTCATAAACTTCCTGAAAACGTTAGTTATTTATCAGCCTCATTAACTGAGCCCTTAGCATGTTCCCATCATGCGATTGAAAAAGGTCGTATCCAACCAGGTGAAGTTGTTGTCGTATTAGGTCCTGGACCAATCGGACTTCTTACAGCTCAAATTGCAAAGCACAAAGGAGCAACAGTGGTAATTACAGGTTTAGAAAAAGATGAACACCGCTTAGTAAAAGCCGCTGAGCTTGGTATCGACCATATTGTTAATATTCAAGAAAAAGATGTAAAGCAAATTGTAAATGAAATAACAGAGGGCTATGGAGCTGATGTGGTTCTAGAGTGTACCGGTGCACCACCTGCCCTTTCCATGGGATTAGATTTGCTACGAAAGAAAGGGCGTTACGTCCAAGTAGGTATCTTTGCTACCCCTGAAATAGTAGTTGACTTCGAAAAAATCATTCAGAAAGAAATTGAAGTCATTGGTTGTAGAAGCCAAAACCCATTTGACTGGGAGCCTTCACTCCAATTAATGAACGAATCATGCGTAAAAGCGGATGCACTAGTGACCCATCAATTCACGATTTCGGAATGGCAAAAAGCGTATGAAACGATCAAAAGTGGCGAAGCAATTAAAGTAGTGTTAACACCTGTTGAATGAATAAACGCACAGGGAAACTATTAAGAATTACAGGCTAGTCTTCGAGTTCGTGGACTAGCCCGTAGTTTACGTGTGAAAAATTGAAGGAGTAAGGTGAATATTATGGTAGAAAGTATGATCGATTACGCATTAGGACCACATGGCAGATTTTTAAGTGAGTATTATATGCAATATCAATTTCCCATCAACAGTGCGGTTTTTGCTATTGCGGTCTATCGGTTAACTGTATTCAGATTGAAGAAAAGAAAGCTCCAGAATTCCACACGTGCTACGGGCCTCGAAGACATAAAAGTTGACTGATTGCGTTTCAGAAAAGAGGAGGCCAAAAATGAAAGCAGCAGTTCTTTATTCTGAAAATTATTTTGTATACAAAGAAGTTGATATTTCGCCTTGTCAAGAAGATGAAGTGAAAATAAAAGTAATGGCTGCGGGCATTTGTGGGTCAGACACACATAAAATGACAAGCAAATGGAAGTATGATCTTCCAGCTATCATGGGTCATGAATTCTCTGGTGTTATTGTAGAAAAAGGTAGTGCCGTTAGTCATTTAACTCTTGGGGAGAGAGTAGTTGGTATCCCTTTTCTACCATGCCATTCTTGTGAATATTGCAAAAGAGGGCAATTTTCATTATGTGAAGATTATGGAATGATTGGTTCTAAGTCTCCAGGTGCATTTGCCGAATATGTCAATATAAAAGCTACCAATGTTCTTCCGGTAGGGAATATGAGATTTGAAGAGGCGGCCATGATAGAACCATTAGCTGTAGCCCTACATGGTGTTTTGAATATTTCTCCGCGTATAGGTGATGTGGTGGCGGTATTTGGTGTTGGGACGATTGGAATACTCGTCATTGAATGGCTAAAAGTATCTGGTGTACAAGAAATCATTGCTATCGATATTTCGGAAGAGAAACTAAATTACGCTAAGTCAATCGGTTGTAAACGTACCATCAATCCATTAAAAGAAGATTTAGCTATAAAAATAAAAGAATACACAAACGGTCTTGGAGTGGATATCGCCTTAGAATGTGCCGGATCAAAAATTACGCAGGAACAATGCTTGCTTGTTATAAGAAAACAGGGGAAAGTTGGTTATCTAGGAATTGCTTATTCAGATGTTTTACTTTCGGAACAAGCATTTGAAAATATTTTTCGAAGAGAACTTACCTTAAAGGGCTTTTGGAATTCTTATTCTGCACCATTTCCTGGTGAGGAATGGACAAAAAGTATTGAGTTTCTTTTACAGAAAAGAATTCAAATACAAGATCTTATATCTCACCGCTTTAATTTAGAGGAAACTCAAAAAGCATTCAATATGATCATAAATCGAGAAGAACCATTTAATAAGGTGTTAATTTTACCCAATGGGCAAGAAGCCATTGATCAAGAAGAGACGACTAAACATTGTTTTGTGAAGTAATGAACAATGAGAAAAAGAGGAGATTCATATGAAAATAGCGCCTTCGATACTAGCAGCAGATTTTTGCCATCTAGAGGACCAAATGCAGCTTTTAGAACAAAGCAATATTAGCATGCTTCATATTGATGTGATGGACGGAAACTTTGTTCCCAATATTACCTTTGGTCCAGATCAAATCAATATGCTTCGGCAACGTTCAAAGCTCATTTTTGATGTTCATTTAATGGTACAAAATCCAGATTGGATTATTCCGATTGTGGCTGAGGCAGGGGCGGATATCATTACCATTCATCAGGAAGCAACAACGCATCTCCATCGAAGTCTGCAATTAATAAAGAAATACAATAGAAGAGCCGGTGTAGTCCTAAATCCTGCTACCCCCATTGAAACGATTAAGCATGTTCTAGATGAAATTGACATGATTCTACTTATGACCGTTAATCCAGGGTATGGTGGTCAGAGCTTCATTTCAAGTGTGCTACCGAAAATTCAGGAAGCAAAAAAGCTTGTAGAAGGTAGAAATATAGACATCGAGGTTGATGGGGGGATTAACCTCGAAACAGCCAAGCTATGTGTAGAAGCAGGTGCCAATGTAATCGTTGCAGGTTCATACACGTTTCATGGTGATGTTAAGGAGAATTTAGAGAAGCTAACTAGAGTAATAAACAAACAGGGGGCAACCGCATGAAAATCGCATTAGGCTGTGACCATGGTGGATATTTGTTGAAGGAGTCTATTAAGAACCACTTAGAGAAAAAAGGATTCGAATGCCTAGATTACGGAACTCACTTTACAGAAAGTGTTAATTATCCCTTATATGCAAAAAAAGTGGGAGATTCGGTTGCCAATAGGGAATGTGAATTAGGAATTCTTTGCTGTGGAACAGGTATCGGAATGTCCATTGCTGCTAATAAAATTCAAGGTGTTCGTGCGGCAGTTGTTAGTGATACATTTTCAGCGAGAGCAACTAGAGAGCACAATAACAGCAATGTGCTCTGCCTAGATGAGCGGGTATTAGGGGAGTCACTTGCACTAAATATTGTTGACACCTGGCTCGAAGCAGAATTTCAGGGTGGTCGACACCAAGAGCGACTCGATTTAGTAGAACAGCTAGAAATATCTTTAAAATCTAAAACTATATAAATATATTACGACGAACTGCTAATAAAAGGAGTGTCATTATGAGTTCAATAGAAATGAAAAAAACAGTAGATGAATTGGCGATTAACACCATTCGCACTTTATCCATCGACGCCATTGAAAAGGCAAATTCAGGACATCCGGGAATGCCAATGGGTGCTGCACCAATGGCTTACGCACTTTGGGCAAAGGAAATGATTCATAACCCCAAAAATCCTAATTGGTTCAACCGAGATCGCTTCGTTTTATCAGCGGGTCATGGATCCATGCTCCTATACAGCTTATTGCACTTGTTTGGTTATAATGTCACGCTAGATGATTTGAAAAATTTCCGCCAATATAAGAGTAAAACACCGGGTCATCCTGAATTCGGGCATACACCTGGTGTAGATGCAACAACAGGTCCACTTGGTCAAGGGATTGCGATGGCAGCAGGGATGGCTATGGCCGAGCGTCATTTGGCAGCAACCTACAATCGTGAAGGCTATCCCATTGTTGATCATTTTACTTTTTGCATCTGTGGTGATGGCGATCTGATGGAAGGAGTATCAGCAGAAGCTGCGTCATTAGCAGGTCATTTAAAGCTTGGACGCTTAGTAGTACTTTATGATTCAAATGACATTTCTTTAGACGGCGACTTGAGCCTTACATTCTCCGAGAGTGTCCAACAACGCTTTGAAGCATATGGCTGGCAAGTACTCAGAGTAGAGGATGGAAATGATGTAACTGCCGTCCAAAATGCTGTGGAACGTGCAAAGCTTGATGATCAAAGACCAACACTTATTGAAGTGAAAACAACCATTGGCTTTGGTTCTCCTAATAAAGGAGGGAAATCCGATTCTCACGGTTCTCCGCTTGGTCCGAAGGAGACGGAACTGACGAAAGCAGCCTATGAATGGGAAGAAAAAGAGCCATTCCATGTACCAAATGAAGTGAGAGAGCACTTCCAACAATTTGCAAGCATTGGTAAGCAATTTGAAGATCAATGGAACTCCCTTTTCGAGAGCTACAAACAACAATACCCTGAGCTTTCACAGCAGCTTGAGCGTGCAATCAAAGGTGAATTGCCTGAAGGCTGGGAACAAGATCTACCACAGTTTTCAAAAGGTGAAAAAATGGCATCTCGTGCATCTTCAGGGAAAATGCTAAATGCAATCGCAAATAAAGTCCCGCAATTAATTGGAGGTTCTGCTGATCTCGCGTGCTCGAATAAAACAACATTAACTTTTGAAGGAAACTTTGGTGTGGATGGATATCAAGCACGAAACATTTGGTTTGGAGTTCGAGAATTTGGAATGGGTGCGGCGTTAAATGGAATGGCATTACATGGAGGAGTTAAAGTATTTGGGGCAACATTCTTTGTCTTCTCCGACTACTTAAGACCGGCGATGCGTCTATCTGCATTAATGAATCTACCTGTTACCTATGTATTTACTCATGATAGTATTGCAGTGGGTGAAGATGGGCCCACACATCAACCAATCGAGCATCTAGCATCATTACGTGCAATGCCAGGATTGTCATTAATTCGCCCTGCTGATGCAAAGGAAACGGCAGCAGCCTGGAGATTAGCTGTAGAAAGTGAGAGGAACCCAACCGCTCTAGTACTAACTCGTCAGGATTTACCAACACTTGAAATGTCTGAAGATGAAGTATATAAAGGGGTTCAAAAAGGTGCCTATGTGGTATCTAAGGCAGCTAAAGAAGCAGAGGGCTTACTATTAGCTAGTGGTTCAGAAGTGGCCCTCGCAATCGATGCACAAAAGCTTCTCGAACAAGAAGGCATCTATGTTTCCGTTGTGAGCATGCCAAGCTGGGATCGTTTTGAGAAGCAGACGAAGGAATATAGGGAAAGCGTCCTTCCTAAAGGACTTCTAGCAAAATTTGCAATCGAAACAGCATCTTCCTTTGGTTGGAGAGAATATATCGGAGAATATGGTGAGGTCTTATCTATTGACCACTTTGGCGAATCAGCACCAGCGAATCAGTTGCTTGAAGAATATGGATATACTGCCAAGAATGTTGCAGAAAGATTTAAAGCTCTTTCAGAAAAGATTAACTAAATTAATTTTCAAACCTCTATTTTTAACAGGGGTGTCAGACTGCAATCAAACTCAAAGTCTTTGAGTTGATTGCAGTCTTTTTTACTTTATGGCTCTGTTAAATATAAATATTGATATTTGCTCCCTGTCAGATTTCTTAGTAAAACACTTTTAAGAACGCACATTAAATAGGCTTTAAATTTTTGACATACAAATCAAAGGTAAAAGGTCGAATGAGCAAAATAACCTCAATGGCCCATTTTAGCTATAGTTGAACGGGACTTTCCTATCAAATTAGTATGTTGGTAAAACTTAATTTACTAAATATGGTATATTTGTATAATGGTGTATTTAACTTACATATTAGGGGAGAAAATAATATGCAAAAGAAAAGAATTTGGTTATTTATTGTAATGATTACGGTGTTGTCTTTAGTTGCTTGTGGAAAATCAGAAGAGTCTTCAACAAAAATAGTTGAAGAAACCAATAGTAAATCATCAGGTGAAAATAGTGAAGAAGACAAAGATGTGTTTGAATCATCAACCAGCAAAGAAGAGGAGGTTCAACCTTCTGAAAATTTGTTGGATAAAAACAAAGAGTTTAAATATGAAGATGGTTCGGTTGTTATGACACTTACAAAAGCCGAATTTACAAAGAAATTTGGAGCATCAAACGCTGATCCAGAAGATACTTGGGCAAACCATGAGATCACCACTGATTCGGAAATTTATCTTCACTTAACTGGAACAATTAAAAATGATACAACTGACTTATTT
>NZ_JAKFCQ010000128.1:0-5754 GCF_036676585.1 Robertmurraya sp. | reverse complement strand
GTACTTCCAAGTCCAGAAGGATACTTTGACACATCAGAAGTTCATGTTATTACAAACAATGAGTTAAAAGATAAAGCACCAGAAGCATATGAATTATTAAGCAACTGGAGCATGGATGTATCAGATATTGAAAAGATGATTGTTGAAATTGAAGATAATAATCGCGATGCAGAAGAAGTGGCACAGGAATGGATTGATAATCATCCTGATGAAGTAAAAGCGATTAAGGGTGAGTAATAACAGGAAGAAGAGCTGACGATTAAAAGTCAGCCTTTTTTTATGAAAAAAAGTGTAGATTTACACCACGTCTACTTGGTATAATATACCTGAAATGGAACTTATAGTTGGTTTTAGGGGGATGAATATGAAGTACAGACGTAGAAATACCACGGCCTTCACCGTACTAGCTTATTTTACTTTCTTTGCAGGGGTATTCCTTTTTAGTATCGGTCTTTATAACGCTGATAGTCTTGAACTAAATGAAAAAGGCTACTATATCGCTGTTATGATCTTGGTTGCTGTAGGGGCGATCTTGACGCAAAAAGTAACAAGAGACAATGCAGAGGATAACGAAATTCTCGCTGAACAAGAGCGTCAGCGTTCACATTCGAATAGTATTGAGTAGGAAAGAGGGAATGGCTTCGGTCATTCTCTCTTTTATTTTTCTGTAAGCTAAAATTCCGCCTTTTCCCTAGTTAATAGCCTGTACACTTTTAAAATTTTTGAAACTAATGTAAAGAGAATGTAAATATAACACTGGTTTGTAGACCGTGAATAGTATGGTAGAAAGGTGGTTACTTTTTTTGAATCGATCATCATAAGAGACAAATTTATCTCCAAGCAGATGGCAGTCTTCGCGTGATCGATGTCGCAAGGACCATTTGGCGTGACCGGGTATATCCATATCCTCGCAAACTATTAACATCCTTAGGAGAAACCCATAAAGAGACGTTTCTATCACATGTGAAGGCTATTTCTCCGGAACTTCTCGAGGAGTGGAACTATTATATGCGCATGGAAGAGCTTGCTAAAGAGATTTATCCTTTGCTCTTGGAGGGTGGAAAAACGAAGAAAATTGTTAAGGACTTAAGTGGTCGCCTGTTAACGAAGGATGATAAGGAAAATGCTCAAAATCTTGCCAACTTAATGCACAAGGTTTTTAAAGAAGAATGGGTAAAAACGATGTTAGCAAGAGGGGAAAACCCTGATGAAGTGATGCAGAAAATTGACGAGCACTGGGACGCATTAGAGCAGAAACAGCAGCAACCGGTAGTAGAAGAGTCAAACACAAAACAACAAAAAATTGATTTTACAGACATCCAACGTATCATCAATGGATTTAATATGTCAGACAAAAAAGATGACAAGAAAAGCAAAATGTTAAGACAGGAACTCACATCCATATTAATGCAAAAAATTACTGATAACAGTAAAAAGGACAAAAAGTAAGGAGAGTCATGATGAAAATACTAGTAATCTGGCGTCTACTCACGGTTGGAGGGGTGAATGCTGGGTGGCGTAATCGGGCGATATATTTTAAAAAATATGGCATAAAAACAGAGTTTCTGTATAGGACAGATCACGGTGGTATGCATATTATGGAAGATATCGCTCCCGTTTACTTGACGAAGGACAAAGACGAAATAGTAAAAATCATACAAGATAATCAATATGACGCAATCATTGTTGTAGATACAAAGGATGCCTATAAGTGGCTGAAAATGGCCAATTATAACGGACCAGTAATAGTCGAAGCACGTACCCCAGAACTGACAAAAATCACTCCTCATATCCAAAATTTCCAGGGCATTCAACCGGTAGCCGTCATTGTTCCCTCCTATTATCAAAAAAGGCTTGTATCCCTCCTTATTGAAGGAATTCCAATCGAGGTGATTTATAACGGAATCGACCCAGCTTATTATTATGCACTTAATGAAGAAGAAATCGATTATGATGCAGAGCCTAGTCTTCCAAAGGATAAGAAGATTATCGGTTGGATTGGACGATTAGATAAAAGGAAGAACTGGCCAATGCTTGTGGAAATCGCTAAAAGAGTTAAACAGGAACGCGATGATATTGAATTTTGGGTCATTGGTGGAGCACAAAGTGTGCAGAGAGAAGAGTTTGCTGCAAAGTGGAAAGAAGAAGGGTTACAGGACTTGATTAAGTGGTTTCCGGTGATTCCTTACCAGCAAATGCCACATGTGTATGCAAAGATCCGTCAATCTGGTGGCTGTACAATCGCGACTACAAAGACCGAGTCATTTGGGAACACTTTTGTGGAATCTATGATTTGTGGAGTTCCAGTGGTTGCCTCTCGAATGATGCCTGTCACAGAGATTGTGAGAGATGGAGAAACAGGGAAACTATTTCACGGAATGAGTGTAGATGAAGCAATCAAGAAGCTATATTTCATTGTTGACCAGCCAGAAGTGCAGAAAGAGATGTCTGAAGCGGCGATTTTACACACCCTTGAGAACTTCCATATTCACCGAGTAGCCGAGAAATATGTCCAGTTTTTACTAGCAATCATGCAAAAGGAAACAGGTAAAGATGGTGTGGTGAAGGTGGATGATTAAGCCAGTTTCATACGTAAAGAAGTTAGAAGGGAAATCAAACACTCACTTAATTAAGTTTGACGATGGACATGAATATGCAGTGAAGTATTTCATACAAGGATTCGAAAAATCATTGCCAAACGAATGGGTTGCATACTGCATAGCCAGGTACTTACAGCTACCTATGCCTTATGCACAAATTGTAGAAATACCAGCTGAGTTCTCCGCTCAAATTCCTGATTTTATTGAAAGTGCTAGTCGCTATCAGTTTGCTTCACGATATATTTCTGGTTGCTACAATGGACACGAAGTCTCTCAAATTAAGAAAATCGTAAACGAGCATCAGCTAGCATCAATTATTTTATTTGATTATTGGTTATCCAACCGAGATCGAACGAAGAAAAATATTTTACTAAAAGAAGAGGGAAATGAGACGTATCATCTATGGATCATTGACCATGCGGAATGCTTTGGTTCCTATAACTGGACAGGAGAACAAGTAGAAGATCTTCCTGTGAAAATATTAAAAAGTGCAACTCACCGGTTAATGGCCCAATTTGTAAAAGATGAGTCGGAGTTTTATGAAGCAATAAAAGTGATTCAAACAATCCCTAACTTTCTAATTGAGGAAATTGTCAGCATCATTCCGGATGATTGGCAAGTAAGCGCGGATGAGAAAAAAATACTTTCTCAGTATTTGATTAGACGCCGTAAAAAGATGCTTCCACGTAGTTTAAAAAAAATTTATGGCAAGGGAGTACCTCCCGTATCAATCGGCAGAGAAGAACAGAGGGGAGGGTGAAGGATGAAGGTAAGAAAGGCAATTATTCCTGCTGCAGGATTGGGAACAAGGTTCTTGCCAGCAACCAAGGCACAGCCAAAAGAAATGCTGCCCATCGTCGATAAACCGACGATTCAATATATAGTCGAAGAGGCAGTAGCAGCTGGAATTAAAGAAATTGTCATTATTATCGGACGAGGCAAACGTTCGATTGAAGATCATTTTGATAAATCCTATGAGCTCGAAGACACATTAACACGAAAGAATCAGGTAGAGCTTCTAGAAGAAATTCGCAAGTTATCAAGTTTAGTATCCATCTATTATGTAAGGCAAAAGGAACCGCTTGGATTGGGGCACGCGATTCTATGTGCGAAAAGCTTTATCGGCAATGAGCCGTTTGCCGTTATGCTGGGTGATGACATTGTGGAATCAGAAGTACCTTGCTTAAAGCAGCTAATGAATGCTTTCGAATACTGTAATAGCTCGGTTGTGGCTGTTCAAACGGTAAGCGACGATGAGGTGAGCAAGTACGGAATTGTGAAACCAAAAGGAGCCATCGGAATTCCTAATCTATTTTCACTTGATTCATTAGTCGAAAAGCCAAGGAAAGAGGATGCTCCCTCAAACTATGCGATTATCGGGAGATACGTGTTTAGACCAGAAATTTTTGAAAAGCTTGAGTCATTACCGATCGTTCCTAATGTCGAATTGCAGTTAACTGACGCAATTAATGAACTGAATAAAGAGCAAGCCGTATTTGCTTACTCATTTGAGGGTACACGTTACGATATTGGAGACAAACTCGGGTTTGTGAAAGCAACACTCGATTTTGCGCTAAGAAGGGAAGACATGAGGGAAGTGGTTCTAGAGTATATAAAAGACATCTATGAGAATATCGATTTTCAACAACGAGAGAATGATGGAATATGAGAATTGCTGTAATTGGAACGGGTTATGTGGGACTATCTACAGGTGTTTGTTTAGCAGAAATCGGACATCATGTTACATGCATTGATACTAGTGAAGAAAAGATAAACCTTCTTCGTGGAGGAATATCTCCCATCTATGAACCAGGAATGGAAGAATTGATTACGAAAAATATGGATGCCAAACGATTACAGTTCACAACGTCGCATCAAGAAGGGTTGGAGAAGGCAGAAGTCATAATCATTGCTGTTGGTACTCCTCAGCAATCTAGTGGGGAAGCAGACTTAACGTATCTATTTCAGGCGATCCACGATGCTGCTCCATATTTAAAAGAAGACGCGATCATTGTGATAAAGAGTACCGTACCCGTTGGCACAAATGAAAAGGTGAAAGAATGGCTGGAGGGAGCTAGTCAAAAGAAAATCTCACCTTCAGTTGTATCCAATCCGGAATTTTTGCGACAAGGATCAGCGGTGTCAGATACATTATATCCTGACCGAATTGTGGTTGGGTGTGAGAACAAGGAGGCAGCTGCAGTGATTGAAAAGATGTATGCTCCTCTAAACGCTCCAATTGTCACGACAGATGCAAGAAGTGCGGAAATGATTAAGTATGCATCGAATGCCTTTTTAGCAACAAAAATTAGCTTTATTAATAATATAGGAAACCTTTGTGAGGCAGTAGGTGCAAACGTAGAAGCTGTATCTAAAGGGATGGGGCTAGATCAACGGATAGGGGAAGCCTTTTTACAAAGTGGAATCGGTTATGGCGGGTCCTGTTTTCCTAAGGATGTTAGTGCACTTTTAGCCATCGCGAAAGAAAATCATGTGCCTTTTACAATGATTGAAGAAACCATGATGATTAACAACCGACAGAAGCAGCTTCTTGTGAATAAGGCTCTGAATCGTTTTGGAAATCTGAAGCATAAGAAAATAGCTGTATTAGGCTTTGCTTTTAAACCGGACACAGATGATATGAGAGAAGCACCTTCGATTACGATTATCCATTCTTTGCTGAAAGAAGGAGCAAGCGTAATTGGGTACGACCCAGTGGCAACTCGTAATGCGAAAACGATTTTCGGAGAACAAATCGTGTATGCTGCTTCAGTGGAAGAGGCGTTAAAAGGGGCAGATGCTGTCTTTATCGTTACGGAGTGGAAGGAAATCAAACAGCTCGTATTATCAGAAGTTATTTCTCAAATGAAAGAGCCTATCGTATTTGATGGAAGAAACAGTTACTCTGAAGAGGCTGTTCGGGACTGTGAGGAAATTGAGTATTATCCGATCGGAAAGCCAGCTATCATCATGAGAAAAAGCTGAAGAAGTCTTCAGCTTTTTTAAAAGATAAGAAAGTATAAGATTTTCGACTTTGAGAATTGTCTAGCTCCAGCGCCCTAGCGCCTAGTGTCCTTCGCTCTCCGCCCTACGATAAGTCAACATCGAATCGCCTCTGGCTCTTCGTGTTTCCTTTATCTCAGTTGGAGCGCTC
>NZ_JAKFCQ010000127.1:0-4913 GCF_036676585.1 Robertmurraya sp. | reverse complement strand
AATCCAAATTACAAAGAAGTGAATGTAGAACAAGCAGTGGCTGATCCGGATTCGATTTTCCATTACTACAAACAGCTAATCAAATTAAGAAAAGAGAATGATGTCATTGTGTATGGGACATATGATGTTCTTCTTGATGATCATGAACAAATCTATGCCTATACGAGAACACTGAAGAAAGAAAAGCTACTGGTTATCCTGAATTTTTCTGATCATCGACCAGTGTTTAGACTTCCAGAGGATATGATTTGTCGTGATGTAGAAGTATTAATTAGCAATTACGAGCAGCCAGAGGAACCGGATGTTTCTTCGATCAAGCTTCGTCCATACGAAGCAGTCGTTTATAAATACAGATAAGAAAACAGGCGAGGGATGAACCCTCGCCTATTTTAATACACCCTCAATCACTCGTTTGGTCAGTGTGGGAACCACTTCTAAGGAGTAGGTCATTTCTAGTCTTTCTAATCGCTTATGTGCGTCAATTCCGTATGGTCCAATATTGACGACAGGAACATTGATATCTCGTATATCTTGGAAATTAATATAATGCTTCCGTCCCCAGCTCGGATTGTTGTTTGTGACTGCTTGAAGGCCTGCATCATCATCGCTTAATGCAACAAAGCTCATATCAGAGATATAAGGGAAAAAGTTACGCGTGACGATCGGGTATGGGTAGTCTGACTGTACTTCAGCAACGGCTTCATCAAGTGCATGAATAAGGATGGATTCATCAGATGTTTTCCCTGTTAGTTCAATCCTTGGTGAATACAACGATGAATAAAACAAAATCATGGCAGGGCTCTTGTCCTTCATCCACTTCCATGCTTCCTCTACTACACGCGCGGCATACATCCGGCTATCCAATGATTTGTCCTGCTGCAGTTGATCTTTAAATTGGTTCATATGTTCTTTGTACGTGTCCCCATGTTCAGCAAGCAGCTTTTCTTCCATCTGTTCATAAGTAAACACTCTTGTTTTCCATGGAATCGGTCGGTAAGTTTCTCCGCTAATTTTACAATAATTTTTATAGCGCTCATCATATGTACGTAAGGCACGATCAAAAGCAATTGTCGCTTGTTCGGTCAGCTTGTCGATGACATCCTTTGGCGTCCACGAATGAATAAAAAAGTTATAGTACACATAAGCAGCTAAGGCGGTTTGTACGTCATACGAAGGCTTCATATCCATTTGTTTTAGAGATACAGGAGGTACGGTCGTTTCCCCTAACGCCTCGTTGCAAAGCTCCGGATTATAATTGATTTGCTGAGTTAACTCTGCTGCTAAAAAATTGGGGTCTAATCCTTCAAAGCAAGAGCCGACATGTGTTTCCGCACCTGTGATGAAAAAGGAAGGCAGGAGCTTTCCGACGGTCCCTTTGTATATGTAACGATTTTGATCCCCTTTAAACCGGGGAGCAACGAAATCAGCATTGATCGCCGCAACATAGTCGAATTGATGCTCAGTCTTCCACCTTTTTAATGTTTTTAACGATGATAGAATTCCGTTTGAACTGTCCTCCTCATCACATTCTGCCAAGAAGACAAGGTTTCCATCAAGCTCCTCAGGATGTTCTGAGTAATATTTTAGTAGATAAAGGTGGCTGGCAACTCCGCTCTTCATATCTAGGGTGCCTCTACCGAAGAGCCAGTCGCCAGATTCGAGCTGTTCCTTTACCTCTTCAGCTAGGTCTTCTTTCTTTAAAGCTTCAGCTAGCTCGTCTGGATAACAAGCAAGGCTTTTTAATTGATTGAAATCATCTATCCCAACGGTATCCACATGACCCATCAGAATGACCGTGCGGTTACTTGTGCCTTTTGTTCCTTTTACAAAGGCTAGAACATTATATCGTTCGTAATCGTCATCAATGGTAGGTTCAATTACGAGGTGTGAAGGGTTTTCTTGAAAATAAGGAAATGAATTCAGGAGTGTATGCAATGAATGAGAGATGACTTTTTCTCCATCTGTATTGACGACACTTTCAATTTGAACGAGCTGTTTGGTGAAAGCTAACACATCAGTAAGACAAGGTAATAGCATGGGTTTTCTCCTTTTTCCTTGAAATAATCATCTACTTTCACTATACGACAATGAAATCTTATTAGAAAGTAGCAAGTGTAAGAGGATTGTAACAATATGGATGATTCAACGAGTTTGTTACCTCCTATAATGAGAACAATGAAAAATTAAAAGATGGTTAGGTGATACGATGCATGGGAAACATGTTCCTGTTGATTACAGCCAAAATCCGTTTATTGTCATATGGGAAGTAACTAGAGCTTGTCAGCTTAAGTGCGTACACTGTCGAGCGGACGCACAGTTGACGCCAGATCCAAATGAGTTAACCCATGAGGAAGGGATCGCTTTAATCGATGAAATTTATGAAATGAATAACCCAATGCTTGTTTTTAGTGGTGGTGACTGCATGATGCGTGACGATTTACTGGAGTTAGCGGACTATGCGGTTAAAAAAGGAATGCGTGTTTCTATGACTCCTAGTGCAACGGCTAATGTGACAAAGGAGAAGATGAGACTAGCAAAACAGGTAGGATTATCAAGGTGGGGATTTAGCTTGGATGGACCTACTGCTGATATCCATGACCAATTCCGTGGCATCCCTGGTTCATTTGACTTAACACTCGAGAAAGTGGCGTACTTGCGTGAGTTAAACATGCCGCTCCAAATCAACACAGTGATTTCGCGTTACAATTACGACCATCTTGAGCAAATGGCCAAGCTAATGGAAGATCTCGATGTGGTGATGTGGTATATCTTTTTACTCGTACCAACCGGAAGAGGCCAAGTGGATGATTGTTTAACGCCACTTGAACACGAAAAGGTATTTAGGTGGTTGTACGACCTAAGTAAAAAAGTCCCTTATGATATTAAAACAACGGCAGCACAGCATTATCGACGTGTGGTTCTTCAGCAAAAAGTGAAAGAGCACAAAGTAGAAACAGGTCATATTCGCTACGAAGATACCATGACGATGGATCAGGACAGAATCCGAGATGGTTTAAAGCGAGCACCAAAGGGTGTGAATGATGGAAATGGTTTTATCTTTGTTTCTCATACGGGAGATGTGTTTCCGAGTGGATTGCTGCCAATAAAAGTCGGTAATATCCGTGAGAATCGGTTAGATCATATTTACCGAACATCACCAGTCTTAAAGGAACTTCGTAATCCAGACCTCTACAAAGGAAAATGTGGGATGTGTGAGTATCGTCAAATTTGTGGAGGTTCCCGTTCTCGAGCATATGCTATGACAGGGGACTACTTAGCGAGTGAACCATTTTGCGTATATGTACCACAAAGCTTACGATAGCTGCTTGTATAAAGTAAGAAAAAAGGTAAGCCTGCTGATTCATGACAGCAGGCTTTTGGAGTTAACTATTTTGAACGTATCGAAGAATTTCAAATGCTTTATCACCGGCTTCACTTGTTAGACTCTCCCAGATTTCGTCTCGAAGTAGATCTAGTTCAATAATCATCTTGGCTAAGGTAATCGCATCTTCATTTTTCATCATCATTCTTCCTCTCCTTTTCCTTTCTTGATGCTACCCATTTTCTATAGACCTCTTCCATTTCGGTAAGAGTGAAATCAGCTGAGTCTTTACGAACTGTGAGGGCACCGGCTTTTGTTAGGAGACTCTCATACTCTTTTCGCCTTTTCTCAACCATTTCTCTTAGAAGCGCCATGGGGAGTTCATCCTTTCTGATTGGTATTAACGTTATTGTAAGTGGAATGGAAGTAGTTATCACTTCGAGTGTTAGTTTAATTAACAGCATTTTTAAAACTTGTAAGAAAATCTTACAGGTTAGACGTCTATTGTGTAAGGTAATGGTATAATCTAGAAGCAAACGGTGTGGGAAACGGAGGAATAAACCATGGGGGAAGATACATCATATAAAAGCCGAAAAGTCATAACGATTGGTGTAGTTAGTGAATTAACAGGCCTTTCCGAGAGGCAAATCCGTTATTACGAGGAAAGAAAGCTCATTTTCCCTGAGCGGTCTGAACGAGGAAACCGAAAATATTCATTCTCTGATGTAGAAACGCTAATAGAAATAGCTAATAAGCGAGAAGAAGGCGTTCGAACGTACGAAATTAGGCAGGATATGATTAAGAAAAATAATTTAGCCAAAGATGAAAAACTCCGTAACAAAATGCTTCGTGGCCAAATTAACGCTAGGTTTGGAATTCAAAAAAATCAATAGCCCTTACTTGAGAGCCTGCATAAGGCTTTTTTGTTTGTTATGAAAGATGATTGAATATTTTGTACACTTTATTAATATGTTACAATTAAAATATTAAGGGTGACTAAATAATTTGTAGATTTTTCTGTAATGGAAATGGAGGGATCCACCATGAAGAAGCTTTTTAAATATATATTTCCCTATAAATACGCCACGATAATCGCTTTATCACTTACGGGCTTTGAGTTGGTGGTTGAACTAATACAGCCTGTACTCATGGCAAAAATCATAGATGAGGGTATTACAAACGGAGACATGAATCCCGTCTACCTATGGGGAGGCATTCTCCTACTTCTTTCGTTTATCGCCTTTGTTGCAGGTATTGTAAACTCCTTTTACTCCTCGCGAGTAGGTCAAGGGGTCGGTTACGATCTTAGGAGAGACCTATTTGGAAAGATTCAACAATTTGCCTTTAAGGACTTTCAGGAAATCCCCACTTCTTCCTTAATTACGAGGCTTACAAACGATGTGACACAAATACAGAACTTCCTATTTATGAGCTTACGTATTGCACTCCGAGCTCCTTTGTTTATATTGGGTGGAATGATTATGGCGTTTACGGTTAACGTGAAGCTTGCTACTATTCTGCTTATATCCGTTCCTCTTTTATTGGTGATCGTTCTGACCCTTATTCGAAAAGGAGTCACTCTTTTTCAACT
>NZ_JAKFCQ010000126.1:0-11597 GCF_036676585.1 Robertmurraya sp. | reverse complement strand
GGTGAAAGCTATTAAATGTAAGGAGAGACAGCATGAGTGCATTTATGAAAGGAACATTATTGTTGGTTGTCGCCACCTTTATGGGTGAGTGTGTAGAGTTTATTGCGAATATGGTACTAGCTAAGGAGTTAGGGGAGCATGGACTTGGTTTATATATGCAAATTTTGCCGACCATTTTCCTAATTATTATGCTAGCAAGCTTTGAGATGCCCGTTTCGATTTCTAAGTTTATTGCTGAAAAGGATGCCCGTTATCACCAAAGCATGCTTCAGCATGTGATTAAGCTAACAATTATTTTCACTTCCGTCCTACTTGCTGCTGTCACGATCATTCTCCCGTATATATCGACATTTGACACGTATCATCCGCTCTTACGCTGGCTTGTCATCCTATTAATCCCGATGATTTCCTTTTCATCCATCGCTCGCGGGTATTTTATGGGAAAACAGCAAATGAGCAAGATTGCATCTACACAGCTTGTTCGAAAGCTCGTACAGCTTGGCTTGCTTGTCTTTCTTTTTCAATTGTTCGAATTCCAGACTGATACGGCAATCCTTATAGCCTTTTGTACTTTTGTAGGGAGCGAGTTTGTCATCGTCCTCTATTTAATCCATACGTTTTTTATTCAGTATCATGAGCTAAAAAGAAGGCCGAGAGAGGCCCTTCCTAATCAAGAGGTAAGAAAGAGCTTGATGGCTGTATCCATTCCAACAACGGGACTTCGGATTTTCCATTCGCTAACTCATGCGGTTCAACCTTTTATTATTAAAATCGCTCTTGTACACGCAGGGGTGAGCGAGCAGGCGGCAACTGAACAATTTGGAATGCTCACCGGGGTAGCGATGACCATTGGATTTTTCCCAGCTTTTATTGGCCATTCTTTGTTGATCATGCTGATACCCACTGTTTCCAAAGCGTATGCAAGCGGAGATTTTAACCGGCTACAACGTTTGTTGCAACAGGTACTTAAAGGGACGGCATTATACGGAATACCAGCAATGCTCGTCTGTTACTTTTTCGCTGAACCACTAACCAGTATGTTTTTTGAATCGTCGGTCGCTTCTGGATATTTGCAGATCCTTTGGCCGTACTTTTTGCTTCATTTCTTTGTCATACCGATGCAGGCATACTTGATTGGGCTCGGTCTTATGAAGGATGCGTTTTACCATACCGTATGGTCATCGATTATCCAGTTTACCATTATGTACGTGCTTGGCTCACTCCGCGAATTTCAAATGGAGGGGGTTCTAATTGGTCTGAACACAGGAGCCTTGTTACTCACACTTATGCACTATCTGACTATTTGTAAAAAAATCGGCATCTCTCATTTTTCCCTAAAAAAATTGGCCGAAGAAAACCGTTAAAGGATTTTGCTTTTCTTGCTAGAATAAATGAGTGAGAGGAGGAAGGGAAAATGGTAGAAGAAAAGGTGTTAAGAGGGCATCATCTCCTCTGTGTTCACGGCTTCAGAGGAATGGGGTATAGCCCAGCATTTGTTGAAAAGATGACGGAAATTGTAGCAAAAGTAAGAAATGATCATGATGACTTTATGATAAAAACGGTAGCGGCCTTTGATGACGCATGCATGGCTTGCCCCCATCGTGGCAACACAAAATGTGAGGCTAGCGCGGGATCAAATGAGCATGTTTTGTCTATGGATGAAAAAGTACTCTCTCATTTAGGACTAGAAAAAGAGAAGTCTTACCTAAAGTCGCATTTAGTCGCCTTAACAGCTTCCAAAGTCAATCCCGACGATTTGGATCATCTATGTAAAGGATGCTCTTGGCTACCATATGGGGTTTGCAAAGAAGGGATAGAAGAGCTTCGAAAAAAAATTCTTCATCTCTATTAAAGTTATAGTAGAAAAAAGTAGAGCTTTGCTTCAATTTGTTTAATCCTGTCAAAAGGACTCGAAAAATAAACGTTGAATGCGTTTGCTAAAACTAGTTATTGATGGTAAGATGTAAGAGAATTATTTTTGTTCGGTATGTAAGAAATCACTTCTTTATATCAATGAGAGCAAGGATAGTATTATAGGTGTCAAGGCACTAGGAGGTAACTCACAATGGAAAAAGGTAAAGTAAAATGGTTTAACGCAGAAAAAGGTTTTGGATTCATCGAGCGCGAAGGTGGAGACGATGTATTCGTTCACTTCTCAGCTATCCAAGGCGAAGGCTTCAAGACTTTAGAAGAAGGTCAAGAAGTTACTTTTGACGTAGAACAAGGACAACGTGGAGCACAAGCTGCTAACGTAAACAAAGCTTAATTTAAGCTTGAAAAAAAAGACTCTATACGAGTCTTTTTTTGTTTCTATTTTTTTGCCAACTCGTTTAAGTTTTCGACAACACCTACATGATAGGGTGTTTTTGGAAGAGACCCTATGAGCGTTTCATACTTGGATCCATCAAGGATGACAGGTGATTCATTTAAATACATCATCTCTGTCACTTCTCTCATAGAAGGATTAAATAGACCAAGAGCGGCTATCATCTGTCGTCCAATTGGTTTTACCTTCAGCGGTTTCTTAAGAAAATGAGAGGCAATTTTAGCAATTTCTTCTCCAGATATTGTGCCCGCACCAGAAATATTCCAATCCTGATTGTAACAGTCCTCTCTCAAGGCAAGTTCGACAAGTGCTTTTGCACCGTCCTTCGTATAAATAAATTCACGTTGAAGGGTAGTGTCTCCAACAAAGCCAGCAGATTGCTTTTTTAGCATTTGCTTAAAGGTGTATTGAAGGATGGTACTCTCCGCTTTAGGTCCATAGAAATCTGGGAAGTAAGCAATAATGTAGGGAACGGTAGATGTATGAATTTGATTTTGTAGCTGTAAGCGAATGTTTCCTTTTTTCGTATGTGGTTGTCTAGAGGTATTTTCAGAAACGGGTGATGACTGTCTGCCGTAAGAATAAATATTATCAACGTAAATAAGTGGTTTTTTGTGTTTGGCACATTGAGTAAGAACAGCTTCAAGAATCTGATATAAGCCAGGATTCCATTTTTCATAAGGAATATTGATAGAGTGAAATACGAGATCAACTTCTTTAACTGCCTCTCCTAAGTGTTGCTCATTCAACACGTCGCCAACCTTGATCTTTGCAAGCGAACCCCAATCTTGTTTGTAAAGAGCTAGTTTTTCAGAAGAACGTGCAAAGGCAATCGTTTCTATCCCTCTACTAACAAGTTCTTCTACTAAAGCAAATCCCATTCCACCAGTTGCACCTAGTACTAATGCTTTTTTCATATCAAATCTCTCCTTTTCTTATTTATTGACCACTGTTCAATAAAGCATAAAAATAAAAGGCTTTTGCCCATTATTTTTATTTCAATGCTTTTAATAGAAACTCCACATGCGATTTGGCTAGTAGTTCCACGTCCTCAAAGGTGGTTTCGGTTCGGCAATAATGGGTGACAAACCCATGGATCCCAATAAATAAGGACCAAATATCCTTTGGTGAAAGTGGCTTGGGTGCAAGACTAGCAACCGCATCGGCAAAGTGTAAATAGCTTTTATTAGGAGCCTCAAGCAGATATCCTTTAACTTCTTCATCCTTGATCAGAAACATCACTTCATATTGAGGCTGGTGGGTTAAGCCGAAACGAATGTACTCGAAAAGAATCAAATACAGTTTCTCCTCATTAGAGTTAGTTGGAGTGGAAAGCACATCCTCAAGTACTTGATCAAGAGTAAGGAAATCTTGTGTGACAATCTCATAAAACAGTTCAGCTTTATTTTTAAAATGATAGTAAATGGCCCCGTGACTACATCCAAGCTTATTAGCTAGCTTCCTCATGGAAAAGTGAGGATAGCCACTAGTAACAAATAATTCACGAGCGACATGGATGATAGCTGCCTTTGTTAGTTCGTCTTGTGCAGATTTTCTTGGAGACAATCGTTTCACCTCATTAATTGAACACTGGTCAATTAAATAATACCTCCATTTCCTAATGTTGGCAAGTGGATTTTAATGAAGGTTGAAAAAATCGTAAGAAGGGAAGATAATGGTAGCATACTAAAGGCAAAGGAGAGACACAATGATACGCTTTGGTGTAATAGGAACAAACTGGATAACAGAATCATTTTTACAGGCAGCTAATGAACTGCCAAACTTTCAATTAACGTCCGTCTATTCACGGTCAGAAGAGAAGGCGAAGGAATTCGGGGAGAAATACCAGGCTTCTCATTTATTTACAAGTTTAGAGGAAATGGCAAAAAGTGAACATCTGGATGCAGTGTATATTGCAAGTCCGAACTCTTTTCACGCAGAACAAGCGATTTTATTATTAAAGCATGGAAAGCATGTTCTTTGTGAAAAAGCGGTTGCCTCGAACAAAGCTGAATTGGAGCAAATGATTCAAACTGCGAAGGAAAACAATGTTCTTTTAATGGAAGCATTAAAATCTACCTTTGTTCCAAACTTTGCTGTGATTAAGGAGAATCTGGAGAAAATCGGTCAGGTACGCCGTGTATTTGCAAGCTATTGCCAGTATTCCTCTCGCTATGATGCGTATCGAAGTGGAACGATCTTAAATGCATTTGATCCAACTTTTTCTAATGGGGCATTGATGGATATTGGTGTGTATTGTATTTATCCAGTCGTCGCATTATTTGGTAAGCCATTATCCGTCAAAGCATCTGGTGTCCTATTGGAATCTGGCGTGGATGGAGAAGGAAGCATTCTTTTAACTTATAAAGATATGGATGCTGTGTTAATGTACTCAAAGATCACGAACTCTAGCATTCCTTCTGAAATTCAAGGGGAAGACGGAAATCTAGTGATTGATAAAGTGAACACACCAGAAAAGGTCGTACTCGAATACCGAAATGGGGAAAAAGTAGACCTATCCGTTCCGCAAAAAGTAGAATCTATGTATTATGAAGCGAAGGAATTCATTGAACTGATTGAAAAAGGCGAGATGGAATCAAGCATTAATACATACGAAAACTCCTTGGTGACGATGGAAATTATGGATGAAGTGCGCAAGCAAATTGGTGTAAGATTCCCTGCGGATAATAAGGGGTTGTAATTCGTTCAATAACCAAAAAAAAACGGGCCACTTCATATTCATGAGCTGGTCCGTTTTTGATTTGAAAGAGAATAAATTATAAGATTTTCGACTTTGAGAATTGTCTAGCTCCAGCGCCCTAGCGCCTAGTGCCCTTCGCTCTCCGCCCTACGATAAGTCAAGCACGAATGCGCCTCTGGCTCTTCGTGTTTCCTTTATCTCAGTTGGAGCGCTCCAGGCCTGTCGTGCGCTGACCAGGGCGCTTGCGCTTTTCTTGTTACTCTTCACTTTTGTGGTGGTCATGTGGTCCGCGTTCAGATCCGCCGTGTGGCCCCCTGAAAATAAAGCCATTCTCTTCAAGCATTTTGTAATGCTCTTCGAAACGCTGAATCATTTTGTCGGCTTTTTCCTTCGGAATCACGCCATATTCTACGTATTTTTGAATCAGTTGTTTTTTCTGCTCCAAAATCCCTTTATGTAGTTTAGCGAGTTCTGCCTTTTGAGCGTCAGTTAACTTTACCTCTTGGGTATTATTAGCATCTTCAGGCTTTTCTACTTCAGCAAAAGAAGACGTGGCACCAAAGATGGACATCGAAAGCAAGCATGCAGCCATGATTCCAATAAATTTCTTCATCAATATCCCTCCTTTACTTAACTCGTAGGTTAATTTTTCCTAATCTTGCATGAAATATGCATCAATTGCTAAAAACAAGTGGAATAAAAAACCGTTGACACTTTAACAGAAATTCACTATAGTAACGATGACATATTCATATTCCCGTGTGTCGGGAGAGGTTCATAGCGAACAAAACCCTCTATAAAAAACTATGGCTTTGATACTTGAAATCAACCATATCCAATGAGGATATGGTTTTATTTTTTCAGACAAGGTTATGTTTTCTATGCCTCTGTACGTTGTTGAACACGGTTCATATTAAAAGGAGGTTCTTTTCATGAGTGGAAGAAAAGATGAAGAATTAGAAGGTGTGACTTTATTAGGAAATCAAGGGACCAAGTACTTGTTCGAGTATTCTCCTAGCATTCTTGAGGCATTTGATAACAAGCATCCGAATCGCGATTATTTTGTAAAATTTAACTGTCCGGAATTTACAAGCCTTTGTCCAAAGACAGGGCAGCCGGACTTTGCAACGATTTACATTAGCTATATTCCTGATCAGAAAATGGTAGAAAGCAAGTCATTAAAACTATACCTGTTTAGCTTTAGAAATCATGGAGATTTTCATGAGGATTGCATGAACATTATTATGAACGATTTAATTGAGTTAATGGATCCGCGCTATATTGAGGTGTGGGGGAAATTTACACCAAGAGGCGGAATTTCGATTGATCCGTACACAAATTATGGCAAGCCTGGTACGAAATACGAAGAAATGGCACATTATCGCTTAATGAACCATGACTTGAATCCAGAGACAATTGATAATCGCTAATCAACACGAAAGCAGAGATTGAATTCTCTGCTTTTTATTTTTTTTCTAAAAATTCGACAAAATCCTTCAAATTTCTTTAACCTGTGACGATATAAAGAAAAAACATCATTGGGGTGAATGTATGTTCAAGAAAATACAAACGAAAATCATGCTGACGGTCAGTATCCTTATAGCTATTACGTTACTAGTTGTTTCGACTGTTACGTTTTTTAAAACGAAGGATGAAATCTTGACTAGCGTGAGTTCGAGCTCAAGTGCTCAAGTAGATAGCTTAAAAAGCAATATTGACTTATACTTACATTTTTATGGAAGTTCGGTTGAGCGCTATAGTAAAGATAGCCGAATTATCGATTACTTAAAGCAAGTGAAAGCTAACGAGCAAAATGGCTTAAGCACTTTTTGGCCTATCGTTGACAAAGACTTTCAAGAATTTATGAATCTTAATAAAAATGCTGCCACCATCTATGTTGGAGCAGAAACGAAGCAGTTTACGACTACCCCTGTTATTGAACTCCCACCAGATTATGATCCAACGGGAAGACCTTGGTATACAGCGGCAATTCAATCATCAGGCCAAACCATCTGGACGGATCCATATGAGGATGCGAGCTCAGGAGAATATGTCGTAACTGTAGCGCAGGCGGTTGTTGACCCAGAAACGAAAGAAACTCTTGGGGTTGTTGGGATGGACCTTAGCCTAGCAGGGCTTTCAGGAATCATCAAAGAGACAAAAGTCGGTTATAGTGGGTATTCTCTATTATTAGATAAAAATGGAATGGCCTTAGTACATCCTAAGGAACAAGGAAAAGATGTTAGTAAAAAAGCCTATTTTTCTACTGTGAATAATGGAGAAAAAGGAGCAACTTCGTATACAGAAAGTAAAACAGATTACGAACTCTACTACCAGACACTTGATCAAACAGGCTGGAAGGTCGGAATGGTATATGAGACGAAA
This sequence comes from Robertmurraya sp., assembly GCF_036676585.1. NCBI lineage: Bacteria > Bacillati > Bacillota > Bacilli > Caryophanales > Bacillaceae > Robertmurraya > Robertmurraya sp. The sequence goes on along the minus strand of NZ_JAKFCQ010000126.1, from coordinate 4,185 downwards.
AACGTATTAGAAAGTGCAAAAAGCCTTCAAGATGCGATTCTAATCATTGCAGCGATCGCCATTATTATTGGTCTTGTGATTACCTATTTCTTGTCAAAAAGTATTGCAAAGCCAATCTCTCTATTAAACAGGCAAGTTCAAGAGGTAGCAGCAGGTGATTTGACCATTCATGTGGAGAGCAAATCAAAGGATGAAACAGGGCAATTGACCGATCATTTTAACATCATGGTTGAAAACATGCGTGAGCTTATAGCCTCTGTAGAAAAATCTGTAGACAGTGTAAACGACTCAGCTTCTAACTTAACAGCCGTATCAGAGGAAACCATTGCTGCAAGTGAAGAGGTGGCTAGAGCAACAGGAGAGATTGCCACAGGCGCGTATCAGCAAGCACAGGATGCTGAGGGAGCGAACCAAAAGGCAATCGGACTATCTACACAAATCGAAAAAGTAAAAGATAATGTCGATGAAATGACTGGGTTGTCCAAGCAAGCCGAAGTCACGAATGCAAAAGGCTTGGAGCAAATGAACTTCTTAAGACAACGAGCCGTAGAAAGCGATGAAGTCATTAAGAATGTTGGGGCAGTTATTAATAACCTAGATTCAAAGGTGAAGGAAATTGAAAAGGTCATTCACTCGATTACAGAAATTTCAGATCAAACGAATCTTCTAGCCTTGAATGCAAGTATTGAAGCAGCTAGAGCGGGTGAAAGTGGAAAAGGGTTTGCCGTTGTTGCTGATGAGGTGAGAAAGCTGGCTGAGCAATCAGCAAAAGCAGCACATCAAGTAAAACAAACGATCTCGAGTATTGAAAAAGAAACCAAACATGTCGTAAAGGAAATGGAGCAAACAGTAGCCATTTCAGAACTGCAAAGCAAGGCTGTTGGTCAAACAGAGGTAGCGTTTAATGATATTTCACAAACGATTAATGCGATTGTCTCTTCCATCGGATCGATCAGAATGGATATCGACCATATCAATGATCTAAAGGATGATGTGGTAGCTTCTATTCAAAGCATCGCTTCCGTTGCTGAGCACTCAGCAGTCGCTTCAGACAAGGTAAGTGAATCGACAGAAGAGCAGGTCCGTGCACTCGATTTGGTCACACAATCAGCCATTGAGTTGAATGAAGCAAGTGCAAAGCTTGCCGAAATGATTAAGAAATTTAAAATATAGCAATAGACCGGTGGGATGAGTTCCTGCCGGTTTTTTCTGTATTGAGGGTGGTATTGGTTTTCTTTCATCTGCCCATTATGATAAAAGAAAAGAGGGATTTCATGAAGGAGCATATAATAGAGGTTCTTCAGCAAATTGAGCGAGAATATGATGTTAAAGTATTGTACGCTTGTGAATCGGGAAGTCGGGCATGGGGATTTTCTTCCATGGAAAGTGATTATGATGTGAGATTTCTGTATGTACATACAAAGGAATGGTATCTGTCCATTGATCAAGGAAGAGATGTTCTTGAAGTACCATCGCAAGACTCTCTTTCGATCCCGGTTCATCCGCAATTAGACATGAGTGGATGGGAACTAACGAAAGCATTAAGATTGTTCCGAAAGTCTAACCCGCCATTTTTCGAGTGGCTTCATTCTGACATTGTTTACTATGAAAAATATTCTACTCTTGAAAAGTTGTTAGCCATCGAACCTAAGGTGTTTTCACCTGTAACCTGTCTATACCATTATGTTAGTATGGCAAAAAGAAACTTCCGTTCGTACCTTTTAGAAGAAGAGGTACATCATAAAAAGTACTTTACTGTTCTTCGTCCTCTTTTAGCAGGGAAATGGATTATTTTGAATCATGCCTTTCCACCCATTGAGTTTGAAATCCTTGTACAGGAACTGGTATCCGTAGGTCCGGTAAGGCAATCCATTGAAGAACTTATCTCTCGTAAAAGAGCGAGATTGGACCAATCATCAAAGTTAGAACCCCCCATTCGAGTCCTTAACGACTACCTACAACAAGAGATTGAATACATGGAAAGCATGATGAAGGACATGAAGGCAAGTGATAAAAACACATCAACACATTTACTTAATAACATTTTTAGAGAGTTATTAGAACAAGCTTGGCTGTAATTTAGTCCACTCTAATTTTGAAATCTCAGCATATCATCCTCCAATATGATAAAACTAGTCTATAATATAAGATAGAATAGCAATGGAGTGATCAGAATTGGCGAAAGTAAAAGCAAAGAGTAAGAGTGGAATAGGTAAAGGTACGGGAAAAAAAGGCTGGACGCGTTGGCAGGCTGGAGCAAAAAAAGCTAAGAATGCAAAGCCATATAAAAGCAAAGGTGTGAAGCATGGCCCTAGTTCAGGTGTGGAGAAAGGAACTTCGGACCAAGCAGATCAATAAATAGGTGATGGGGAGAGGTTGAAGATGGATGAGAGATACCCGATTGGGACGTTTCAGGTAGAGGGAGACATCAATAGAACGTTAACACATCTCTGGATAGAGGAAATTGCTAGCTTGCCTAAAAAGCTAAGAGAGGCTGTTTCAGGCTTAAGCAATGAACAGCTTGATACACCTTACCGTGACGGAGGTTGGACGATTCGGCAGGTGGTTCATCACATTGCAGATAGCCATATGAACGCTTATATTCGTTTTAAGCTTGCCTTAACAGAAGAAAGCCCAGTTATCAAGCCTTACGAGGAAGCGAGATGGGCTGAGTTAGAAGATTCGAAGCTACCGGTTGAGGTGTCTTTAACACTTATTGAGTCAGTTCACTCAAGATTGATCACACTTTTAAAAGGTGTAAGTGATGACGATTTGAAACGCACCTTTGTACATCCAGATTCAGGTATCGTGACAGTAGAGAAAAATATTGGTTTGTACGCATGGCATGGGAATCATCATCTTGCCCATATTACAAATGCAAAGCTGTAGTTCTTTTACATAAACAAAAACGGGCACTAATCCTGCTTGGATCAGTACCCGTTCTCCTCAATATTCATTTAGTTTTTACTCTGTAAAACCTGTCCATCGCTCATTTTAATGATATGATCAGCATAAGAAAGCATTTCCTCGTCATGGGTAACCATTAAGGTGGTAATGTTCAGCTTTTTGGTTAAATCTCGGATTAACGACAAAACATCTTTAGATCTTTTTGAATCTAGACTTGCAGTGGGTTCATCTGCGAAGAGAACTTTAGGTTTATGGATGATTGCACGAGCAATTGCAACCCTTTGTTTTTCCCCGCCAGACAATGAAGACGGATAAGCATTTCTCCGATGTTCCATTCCAACTAACTTTAGAATATTGTCAATTTCTCTTCTTTGTTCATATTTCTTTAATTTTGAATTTGAAACCTCCAGCATAAGTATCAGTTGTTCTTCAATTGTGAGAAAAGGAACGAGATGTGCAAATTGAAAAACGAAACCAAATTTACTTGCTCGTATTTTCCGGACTTGCTCTGAATTCATGGTAGTCATATTTTTGCCTTCAAATAGTATTCGTCCATCTGATGCAGTTTGAAGTCCTGCTGCTATTGTAAGGAGTGTACTTTTACCAGATCCTGATGCACCTACTAATGCGGTTATTTCACCTTCTCTAAGAGATAGGTTTATTCCTTTTAGTATTTCTTCCTGCACTTCACCATTAGTAAAAGTTTTTCTAACTTCATCTATAGTAAATATCTCCATATTAATTCTCTCCTTGTTGAATCGCTTGTAAGGGTGCTACTTTTTTAATTTGTATACCTGATAGCGTAGCTCCAATAAATCCAATCATTAAGAAGACAAATGACAATTGCACGGTTGTTTCAGGGGGTAAACTAAAAGGCATTCCCTTTGGTGCAACCATATTAAAGACTTGGCTAAGAATAACAGATAGAACAAGTGCAATTATGGTAATAAACAACATTTGTGTCCACATCATTTTAAACAAGGTGCTCGTTTTTACACCTATCGCTTTTAAAATACCGAATAGACCCATTTTTTGAACGTTCATCATGTAGAAAAAGATAGCAAACAGCATGCCACTAATCACAACTAAGAACCATATAATCATATTTAAAGATGTTTGTTCAGCACTGTAACTCGGAATGGTTTTGAGAAATTCCTTGTTTGAAAAAGATTGTAATCCAGTGAATTCTTGTGATGAATCTCCTTCTGGGATGAAAACCAATTGCATGTCTTCGGCTCGGTAAATTTCTTTATAATCCTCCATACTTATATAAGCAAC